>DATHEH010000177.1:0-10266 GCA_035318685.1 Ferruginibacter sp. | reverse complement strand
TACTATTCTATTGACAAAAAGCGGCTGTATCATTAATCTTCCAAAAGGCACGCTTGAAAGTGAAGGCAATAATGTGAAACTGGAAATTAAAGAAGCACTCAGTAACACGGATATAGTGATGGCCGGCCTTACAACGATGAGTGGAAGACAACCACTAAGCAGCGGAGGCATGATCTACATAAATGCAGCCGAAGGGTATGAAGTGGAAATAAAAAAACAGGTGGAAGTATTAATTCCAACCAAAAGCTATAATCCTGCTATGCAGGTATATAAAGGCGAAGAGAAAAATAATGGAGGAATAGATTGGGTAGAACCTGCTGCCTTGCCTGAAGATGAAACATTAATTAAAATCAATACAGGAGAAGGATTGTTTAAAGCCAATTGTGCATCCTGCCATAAAATAGATAGAATTTTTACAGGGCCGTCATTGGCGGGAATTACGGAAAGAAGGCCCAAGCAATGGCTTTATGCTTTTACACGAAACCCAGCAAAATTGATTGCAAATGGTTATTATACCGAAGGGCCTGAACAGGTTACGATTTCTGATTCGTCGACAGGAAAAATTATACCCGATTTTTACAGTAGCTGCATGGCGCATAAATGGCGCCCTGCTACAATGACGGCGTTCCCTATGCTTACAGATGCAGACCTGGAAGCGTTATATGCTTATATAAAAACAGAAAGTGACAGGCTTCCTAAACCAATAGCAAGTTCGGGTGCAGATTGCTGCGATAGTTGCGATACCTATGGTAAAGCGCTTTTTGTGGCATCTAAAGAATTCAAAGATGTCAGGTTAAAAACAGATGAGTTCTTCAACCTTGACATAACTGTTCCCATTCCCGTTACTAATGACACAATAGAGCCACAACCAATTATTAATACTACCGTACCTGAGGTACCCCAGGATATGCCGGCAGTTGTAACGCCGGGCAGGGCTAAGGCAACCTATTATACCATTAACATCAAAGCTTTTGGCTGGTATAATATTGATATACTTATAAAAAACGATCCACAATGTTCGCCCAGCGAATTATTTGTCAGGATACAAGGCTCTTATGAAGTTGATCTTAATGTTGTTTTAATCATACCCTCGATAAAAGTTTTTGTGGAAGGCGGAAAATTGAAAGATGGGAGGCAATATGGCTTTTATGAAACTGATGGAAAAATTCCTTTGCCGCAAAATGCGCAATGTTATGTAATGGCTTTTGGCGAATACAAGGACAATATCATTTTCGGAAAGACATCTTTTACAGCAAAGGAAACACAAACGGTTGATATTGCGATGGTCGTAATAACCAAAGAATTGATGAATGTCCGGATAAAAGAACTGAATCTTGATGGTGTAGACCTTGAGGTAAAAAAAGTATTGCCTCCAACAGTTAAGGATGAAAAATTTGATAAAAAGATGGAAGAAGCCATGAAATTAAGGCCTAAGAATTGTGCCTGTGGTTTTGAGCGCTAAATCATTACAGGAAAGCAACCTGCTAAACTGCCTTTTTTGCTGCAGCGGCATTTCATTATCTTTGCCGCTCATTATTCAATCGATATGTACAGAACTCACACCTGCGGCGAATTACGGCTAACTGATAAGAACAAGGAAGTATCTCTTTCCGGATGGGTACAAACCGTACGTAAATTCGGCAGCATCACTTTTGTTGACCTTCGTGACCGTTACGGCATCACCCAGTTATTATTTTCTGAAAGCCTGAATGCAGACCTTGAAGCCAACCCTCTCGGAAGAGAATTCGTATTGCAGGTGAATGGAACCGTAAATGAACGCAGCAGTAAAAATGCAAATATCCCAACAGGAGAAATTGAAATAGTGGTTACTGCTTTTAAGGTCCTCAACAGGTCGGTTACCCCTCCCTTTACCATACAGGATGATACCGATGGCGGCGATGATATACGCATGAAGTACCGCTTCCTCGACCTTAGAAGAAATGCAGTAAAGAAAAATTTAGAACTGCGCTATTCCGTCAACAGGTCTGCAAGGAACTACCTGCATGAAAATAACTTCATGGACATTGAAACACCTTTCTTAATTAAAAGCACACCCGAAGGTGCAAGGGATTTTGTTGTGCCATCAAGGATGAACGCCGGGCAGTTCTATGCATTGCCCCAATCGCCGCAAACCTTTAAGCAATTACTAATGGTAAGTGGTTATGACCGTTATTATCAAATTGTAAAGTGTTTCCGAGATGAGGATCTTCGTGCCGACCGCCAGCCTGAGTTCACACAAATAGATTGTGAAATGGCATTCGTGGAACAGGAAGATATCATCAACATGTTTGAAGGCCTGGTAAAAAAAATATTCAAAGACGTAAAAAATATTGACTATACAGACAAGGTGGAACGCATGACCTGGGAGGATGCCATGTGGCAATATGGCAATGATAAACCTGATATCCGTTTTGGCATAAAGATTTGTAATCTTAAATTTCCTACTCACTTATTTAAAGGGAAAAAATCCGAAATCAGTGAAGAGTGGCTTTCAATCCCCCCACTGGGGGGCGGGGGGGCCGAGACTATTCTTGCCATTGCGATACCGGGATGCAGCGAATACAGCCGCAAGCAAACAGATGAACTTACAGAATGGGTAAAACGTCCGCAAATAGGAATGAAAGGTTTGGTGTTCATTAAGTGCAATACCGATGGCAGCTTTAAGAGCAGCGTGGATAAATTCTATAATGAAGAGAAATTAAAAGCGATCGCTGCTGCTGCCAATGCAAAAGCAGGTGACCTTATTTTAATATTGGCCGGCGCTGAAGAAAGAACACGTAAAGCCACCAGCGACCTGCGCATGTACATGGCCGAAAAACTCGGAATGCGCAAAGCAACAGAATTTAAATTATTATGGGTGCTGGATTTCCCTTTATTTGAGTACGATGATGAAGGTAATCGCTGGGTAGCAAGGCATCATCCTTTTACTTCTCCCAAGCCTGATCAAATTGAAGTAATGATCAGTAATGATCCTGTTATTAAAAATGCAGAAAAATATTTAGAGCACCCCTACGCCAATATAAAAGCCAACGCTTATGACATGGTGCTGAACGGCAACGAGATCGGCGGGGGTTCCATACGCATCTATCAAAGAGAATTGCAGGAAAAAATGTTTGCAGCACTGGGTATGGATGCGGAAGAACAGCAGCATAAATTCGGTTTCCTGCTCGGCGCATTTGAATATGGCGCCCCACCGCACGGAGGCATTGCATTTGGTTTCGACAGGCTTTGCGCAATTATCGGCGGAAGTGAAAGCATACGCGATTTCATTGCATTTCCTAAAAATAATGCAGGAAGGGATGTTATGCTGGATGCACCATCAACCATTGATAATAAGCAGTTTGAAGAACTCCACATAAAATTGGATCTTAAATAAGTTAATTTTAACAGCATTCTTTATTATCTTTTCGTTGCCAATTAAAAAAGCCACTATGAAATTGAAAAACTTTTTAATAGCCCTGATGGTTTCTTCTGCACTTTTTTCCTGTTCGAAAAATAGTAATGACAATACCCCTCCACCGCCACCACAACCCGCTGTTGCAGCAACCCTGCCTAATGTTTCTTATGGTGCAGACGCCCAGCAGAAGATGGATATTTACCTTCCTGCTAACAGAAGCACGGCTACAACTAAAGTAATGATCGTTGTACATGGCGGAGGATGGATAAGCGGCGATAAAGCAGACCCCCAAATGGTTGCCTTTATTGATACACTAAAAAAGCGTATGCCTGATTATGCCATTTTCAATATCAACTACCGTTTAGCTGCATTCCCTGGCACTAATATCTTTCCTGCTCAGGAAAATGATATGAAGGCTGCAGTTGATTTTGTTTACAACAACCGTGCTACTTATCTCGTCAGCGATAAGTTCGTGCTTGCAGGAGCAAGTGCAGGCGGTCATCTTGCCGCACTTCATGCATATAAATACCATACGCCTGTAAATATAAAAGCTGTAGTTGATTTTTGCGGACCAACAGACATGATCGATATGCATAATAACCCGGGGGCAGGTTCATCAGCAGGTATTGCCTTCTTATTAGGCGGTACCCCAACTACACACCTGGGCGTCTACCAGCAATCAAGCCCGATATTTTTCGCAAATGCATCGAGTTGCCCGACTATTATTTTGCAGGGGGAGGCAGATCTCCTTGTTAATGCCAATACGCAATCACTCGCATTAAAGAATAAATTAGGGGTAACCAGCCAATATTTCCCATACCCTGGCGTTGGCCATGTGGATACCTGGAACACGGCTACCTTTACTGATGCCTTTAATAAGATACAGGTCTTTTTAGCGGCAAATGTTCAGTAAATGAAGAGAAATTAAATTTATAAGCATCCAGTACGGTCAGGTGCTTTTTTTTATTTTACTTTTGTATCTATGAAAACCACATCCTGTACTATATTCACCATTGCACTATTCTTTTCCGTCCCGGTATGTGCGCAGGATGTTGCATTATATGTGCCTGATGCCATTAAAAGCAACCGCACGCAACAACACCGCAACATCATTAATAACCTCATCAATAAAAACCTGTCGCTACAACTAACGGATTCTACAGAAGAGTTCTGGGAAGACGCTTTTTATGCCCTCGAACTGATCAATTACAAATCAATGTGGGTAGATGGCAGGATCAGAATGGCTTTTGATTCCATTGAAAAAAGAAGCAGCGGTTTTCAACGGTCATTACTGGAACTGGCCTATGCAAATTATAAAGGAAAGTTTGTTGAAGCGGCGGACGGGCTAATGCAAAGGACAAGGTCGTCGAAAATTTTTGCCCTGGCGGCGGAGTATTATATCGCTTCACTTAACGATCCGAATGCATGGAATAAGGTTGTGCAGTATTTTTCAAAGCGGGCAGATAAGGACGATCATGTTCCTGTTTATTATGGTTTGCTTACCGGACTGATATCCGGGTATTCAGACAAAGAAAGCGTGTCATGGCTCATCAATAATGTAAAGAGCATGGTTCCCCGCCAGGTTTTGCTTATCAGCTTCCAGCGTAAGAACAGGAATTTTCCCGGGCTCGCTGTGATCAGGGACGCATCCGGAAACTTTATTAAAGATGAAACGGGTAACATTTTTTCTGTGCCACAGCTGGCAAGAAGCATGAGCAACCTGCCTTTCTATTTAACCAACGGCAATACGCCCCAGGGCCTCTTTCGCATGAACGGCTTTGATGTAAGCAAGAGTATGGCTATCGGGCCAACTTCCAATATACAGTTGATGATGCCTTATGAAACCACGCCGCAGGTTTTTTTAAAAGATCCTTCTATTGCAGATACTACATGGTCAGAAGAAGTGTACAAAAGACTTTTGCCGGAGAATTTAAAAGAATACCTCCCCCTTTTTGAATCGTTCTATGCCAGCAAGGCAGGCCGTAGCGAAATAATTGCCCACGGCACTACTATAAACCCGAATTATTATTTGAACAATCCCTACTACCCCATTTCCCCTACAGAAGGTTGTTTGTGCACCAAAGAAATATGGAGCGATATTGACGGAAAAAGGATCGAAAGTGACCAGCAGAAATTGGTAAATGCTTTAAGGGGCGCCGGTGGCGCAAACGGCTACTGTGTTGTTATTGAACTGGATGACCAGCAGCAACCCCTTACCCTGGAAGAGATCATGCCTTATATCAACAAAGCCATCGCTCAAAAATAATCATACCATGCTATCTTTATGGTATGAGTACAGCTCCTTTAGCAGAAAGAATGCGCCCCAACAGCCTGGAAGAATTGACCGGGCAACAACACCTCACCGGCAAAGGAAGTATTTTAAGAACTGCGATTGAGCAGGGTAAACTTCCATCCCTTATTTTATGGGGTCCCCCGGGTGTAGGCAAAACAACCATTGCCAATATCATTGCGCATACCTTAAAAGTTCCTTTCTATACATTAAGCGCCATTTCCTCGGGAGTAAAAGAAGTAAGGGAAGTGATCGAAGCAGCGAAAACACAAACAGGTGTAATACTTTTTATTGACGAGATACACCGCTTCAATAAAGGTCAGCAGGATGCTTTGTTAGGAGCGGTAGAAAAAGGTATCATTACATTAATAGGTGCAACCACCGAAAATCCATCTTTTGAAGTGAACAGTGCCTTGCTGAGCCGCTGCCAGGTGTATGTATTAAAGCCACTAGGTAAGCCTGAACTGACAGGCTTATTGAATGATGCACTGAAAAAAGACAAAGTCCTGCTACAAAAAAATATTGTGCTCAAAGAAACAGACGCCCTGATCACCATTTCCGGCGGAGATGCAAGAAAACTTTTAAACCTGTTGGAACTGGTAACAGATACGCTTGGAAAAAAAGGCGAGATCACCGACAATATGGTTATGGAGATAGCCCAGCAACGCATTGCGCTATATGATAAAAAAGGGGAACAGCATTATGACATCATTTCCGCATTCATCAAAAGTATGCGTGGCAGTGATCCGAACGGTGCAGTTTACTGGCTGGCAAGGATGATCGAAGGAGGCGAGGATGTAAAATTCATTGCCCGCCGCATGCTGATATTTGCAAGCGAGGACATTGGTAATGCCAATCCAAATGCATTGTTACTGGCAAACGCAACATTTGAAGCGGTGAATAAGATCGGTTATCCCGAATCTCAACTGATACTTTCACAATGCGCTATTTATTTGGCCGGCAGTGCTAAAAGCAATACTTCAACCGTTGCTATCGGCGCTGCGCTTGATGCGGTAAAGCGTGGTGGTGATCTTCCTGTGCCGCTGCATATCCGTAATGCTCCAACAAAGCTGATGAAAGAGATGAACTACGGTAAGGGCTATAAATATGCCCACCAGTTTGATGAAAATTTCACACTACAGGAATATTTACCGGACCAGTTTAAAGGCACCGCATTCTATACCCCCGGCAAAAATGCAAGAGAAGAGGAGATGAGAAAATTTTTGAAAGAAAGATGGAAAGAAAAATATGGATATTGAATGGACCTTTAAAAAATTTGCAGAGCTTAACAGCAAAGAGCTTTATACCATCCTGAAGCTCAGGAACGAAGTATTTGTAATAGAGCAGGATTGTATTTACCAGGATGCAGACGATAAGGACCAGCTATCCTGGCACCTTATGGGATGGGATGGAAAGAACCTCGCTGCATATACCCGTATAATTCCCCCGGGTATTTCCTATGAGCAGGCAAGTATAGGCCGGGTAGTAACATCTCCCCGTTATCGTAAGACGGGTTTGGGAAGAACTTTAATGCAGGTAAGTATAGCCAGGACCTTTGACCAGTTCAATACCCACGAAATAAAGATCGGCGCCCAGGTTTACCTCACAAAATTCTACGGATCCTTAGGGTTTCGGCAGTATAGTGAACCCTATCTTGAAGATGGTATCCCCCATATAGAGATGATACTGGTCAAATAATTTTCAAAAAACGCAATATTCCCGCAAGATTCCCGTTTTAAAATCGTGGCTCAACAATTTTATCCTGCATAACCAAACCAGGACGATATTTTAGGCCGGAATTTATCCAATTATCTGTAGAAAGACTAAATCTGTTTCTGATGAAACCATGTTTACACAAATTTGTGGGAAAGTGTACCTTACTGCTGGTCATCTGCATTACAATTCTCTCAAAATCATATTCACAATCCCTTCTTTTTGGTGAAAAGGTCAAATGGGAAGTTGGTTTCAACTTTGGACCAAGTTTCTTTTTAGGCGACCTCGGTGGTAACTCCGGCAAGGGAACCAATGACCTGAAAGATATCAATTTCGAATTTACAAAATTCATGAAGGGCGCATTCTTAACCATGTATCCAAAAAGCTGGATCGGGTTTAGGGTGGCTGCCGATGTTACATACCTTGAAGGCGATGATGCCATAATAAATACAATGGGCATCAACGAGCTGTGGCGCAAACAGCGCAACCTTGATTTTAAAACTACTGTGCTCGAAGGATATTTTGCCGTCGAGATCTTTCCAACCATGCTTTTTAACCGTGATCCGGAAAATGAGCCAAGGTTAAGGCCATATGTTATGGGTGGAATAGGTGTATTCCATTTCAATCCTAAAGGATCCATCACGGATGCTGCCGGGAATAAAACCTGGTATTACCTGCACCCGCTGCGTTTGGAAGGACAGGGTATGTCAGAATATCCATCCAGCAAGCCGTATAAGCTCACGCAAATGAATATCCCTTACGGTGGTGGTGTAAAATACTTCCTTTCCGATCGTCTTAACGCGAGCATTGAACTGTTGTACAGGAAAACATTTACCGACTATATTGACGATGTGAGTCAAAAATATATTGACCCGGGTATTTACACAAAATACATGTCAACCCAGGAAGCAACACTGGCCTATAAGTTATCAGATAAATCGAAGGGCATTATTTTTCCAGGTATGACAAGGTACCCGGAAGGCACACAAAGAGGCGATACGAAAAATTCGGACACTTATTTTTCCTTTGTAGCAAAAGTTGGAGTACGGTTAGGGCCGATATATGAGAGTTCTTTTGCAAAAAGGGCAGCAAGACAAATGAGATGCCCGGCTGTTTATTAAAGAAGAAAATCCAATATCATGAATAACAATTTTCAATTAAATCCAAGAGCATACAAGGCTGCAGTGATATTTGCTACCTGCCTGTTACTTGTGATACAAATTTTAAACAAATAGTATCGTATAAACTTTACAAGTGTAATTGATACAACTGAAGTCAACCCCCGAGGATAGCTATGGATATTTTAATATCTGCAGATTACCCCTGAAACCACAATCTTACGATTTCGTTGACATCATTACACTATTTTTTTACGTAAGTTGAAAAATATAAATCCATGTTTATGAGGCATGGATTTTCTATTTTAGCTCAGCTGCTAAAAATTTACCGGTAAAGCTTTCCTTTACGTGCACGAGATCTTCAGGCACACCTTCAAATAAAATAAAGCCGCCGCCATCACCACCTTCGGGGCCGATATCAACGATATGGTCTGCAACTTTTATTACATCCATATTATGTTCTATCACCAGCACTGTATTACCCCGGTCAACAAGTTTATTCAAGACATCCAGTAAATGCTGGATATCCTGGAAATGAAGCCCCGTAGTGGGCTCGTCAAGAATATAAAATGTTTTACCCGTATCTTTTTTTCCAAGTTCGGTAGAAAGCTTTACCCTTTGGGCTTCGCCCCCGCTTAATGTAACAGCACTTTGTCCAAGGGTGATATACCCCAGTCCAACTTCCTGCAATACCTTTATTTTTCGGTAGATATAAGGAACTGCCTGGAAAAATTCCACGGCCTCATCTACGGTCATATCCAGCACATCACTGATCGACTTCCCTTTATACCGGATCTCCAGGGTTTCCCTGTTATAACGCCTGCCATTACATTTTTCACAATGCACGTAAACATCAGGTAAAAAGTTCATCTCTATTACCCGCATTCCACCACCCTCGCATACATCACACCTCCCGCTTTTTACGTTAAAGGAAAAACGGCCTGCTGTATAACCCCTTATTTTAGCCTCAGGTACTGCAGCAAACAAGGTACGTATGTCGGTAAAAAAACCACAATAGGTTGCAGGGTTGCTTCGTGGTGTCCTTCCTATGGGGCTTTGATCGATCTCTATCACTTTATCTATCTGCTCCAGCCCCTTTATGGATTTATATTCCAGCGGGTTTGCTTTCGAATTATAACAGAATTTATTCAGTAATGGATAGAGCGTTTCATTTATTAAAGTTGATTTTCCGCTTCCACTTACACCGGTGATCAATATCAGTTTGCCCAGTGGAAATTTTACACTAACATCTTTTAGGTTATTCCCTTTAACACCTTTTAATTCTATGAATTTTCCGTTTCCTTTTCTGCGTTCTTTGGGTATTGCTATACTTTTTGTACCAAGAAGGTATTGTGCTGTTTCAGACCTTGAATCCAGGATGGTTTGCGGTGTTCCCATGGCAACAATTTCACCGCCGTGATTGCCTGCCTTCGGTCCTATATCAACCAGGAAATCTGCCGCCAGCATAATATCCTTATCATGTTCAACAACTAAAACACTGTTGCCAATATCACGCAGGTTCTGCATTGCCGCGATCAACCGTTGGTTATCTCTTTGATGCAAACCAATACTCGGTTCATCAAGGATATAAGTGATGCCCTGCAATTGCGACCCGATCTGCGTAGCCAGCCTGATGCGCTGTGATTCTCCGCCACTAAGGCTTTTAGACGGGCGGTTCAAAGAAAGGTAGGTTAAGCCCACATCCAGTAAGAACTGGAGCCGCTCCCTTATTTCTTTTAATACATCCT
>DATHEH010000176.1:0-5263 GCA_035318685.1 Ferruginibacter sp. | reverse complement strand
AGAAGGAATGGTATATCTCAGCTTCGATCTCGTATTCCATTACACCGGGTTCAATGAACTGCATTAGTCTCCGGAAAGTAATATCCGTTATGTCGATGGCCTTTTGCATCACTTCAATTTCCAAAGGCATTTTAATAGCCCTCAGCTCTTTCATTATTTTTGCGCTACGCCTGTAATTATGCAAGGGGTAACGTTGTATCATCAGTTCTGCATAGCGATAGTCTCTTACAGGAACCCAGTTGGCCTTACGATCATTCTCATTTGTGTTCAGGTAAATGGTATCAGCCCAGTGCAACCATGGTTGTAACATCCCTTCTATCGTATCTAACCATACGATGGTCTTAATTCCCGAAGCAGCGGTTCCTTCTGCCGCCCTCAGCCTGTGGCCATCCCATTTTTCTTTCAATTCGTTGGGCCTTACCAATACCAGCACCTCCCTGTACTTTGCATCAGGATTACCGGGGTAAAGGATGAGCATGGAGTCTTCCTGCTCGATACCCGTTAACCAGAACAGGTCGGAGTTTTGCTTAAACCGGTGTAATTGATCGGCATTTGTAGGAAGTTCATCATTGCTGTTAAAGATGGCGATGGCATTCTTTTCCATCTTTTCAGTGAAACGTTGCCTGTTTTGAATGAATATTTCGGGGTTAAGGGGAAGATATTTCATGAGAAGTTAATTTATAATGCAATATACATTTTAATAGGATTTTAAATTTCTGCATTATCCGGCTTGTATTAGGTGTAAGACAAGGATATTGTTTTATACAATAGACTCTTTTATTTACAGGCATCTCACTAAATAATTAAAAAATTCATACTATTCAATGATTACTGTATATTCTTCAATGTTGTTTAATAAAAACGTGGAGATTTGAATTTTTGCAAAGGATTATGCAGAAATGGCTGATGGTTTTTAAATATGCCGGGGGTTGCTTACTTTTTTTCAAACGCACTTAATATAACTTTGCGGGAACGATTGCGTAAACTTAAACCCTTACTTGCTATGTCAGTATCAACGATGCTTGCTGCACCTAAAAGTGCCCTAAAAACCCTTGGATTCTCAACTAACAAAAACATTCATTACCAGTTAAGGCCTGCTCAATTGACCGAACAGGCGGTTCAGCGTGGCGAAGGTGTTTTAAATGATACCGGCGCTCTTTTAATCAATACCGGCAAATTTACCGGCCGCAGCCCGAAGGATAAATTCACCGTAAAAGATGCGCTTACTGAAAATACCGTTCACTGGAATGATTTTAATATCCCTTTTGAAGAAAAGAATTTTTTCAGCTTAAAGGAAAAAATGCTGGCCTACCTGGCTGATAAGGAAGTATGGGTACGCGACTGTTATGCCTGTGCCGAAGAAGCTTACAGGCTTAGTTTAAGGGTAATCAATGAAAATCCATGGAGCAATTTGTTTTGCTACAATATGTTCATCCGCCCGGAAGAAAAGGATCTTGAGAATTTTACACCAAACTGGCATATCATACAGGCACCGGGCTTCAAGGCCAATCCTGCGGTTGACGGCACCCGTGCTGAAAATTTTGCGGTGATCAGCTTCACCCATAAGACCATCCTCATCGGCGGCACCGGGTACACCGGCGAAATGAAGAAGGGCATATTTACCATGCTGAATTTTGTATTACCCACCCGTGCTAATGTATTAAGCATGCATTGCAGTGCCAATATGGGAGATGCCGGTGATACTGCTGTATTCTTTGGATTGAGTGGTACCGGTAAAACAACTTTAAGCGCTGATCCTAACCGTAAACTGATCGGTGATGACGAACATGGCTGGACCAGGGACAGTGTATTTAATTTTGAAGGTGGCTGTTATGCAAAATGTATCGACCTCAGCGAGGATAAAGAACCGGAGATCTACAATGCTATCAGGCCCGGGGCTTTGGTAGAGAACGTTGCTTTTATCGAAGGCACCAATAAAATAGATTTCAGCAACAAGAAGATCACTGAAAATACAAGGGTGAGTTATCCTTTGACCTTTATCAGTAATGCACTTGAGCCGTCAATTGGTAAAACGCCAAAAAATATTTTCTTTTTAACCTGCGATGCTTATGGTGTTTTGCCACCCATCAGCAAATTAACTGCAGGACAGGCTATGTACCAGTTCATCAGCGGCTATACTGCAAAGGTAGCAGGTACCGAGGCTGGGGTAACGGAGCCCAAATCTACTTTCAGTGCATGTTTTGGTGCACCTTTCCTTCCCCTCCATCCTGCTCAATATGCCGAAATGCTGGGTAAAAAGATGAATGAACATAATGTAAATGTATGGATGATAAATACCGGCTGGAGTGGTGGCCCTTATGGAATCGGCAGCAGGATGAAATTAAGTTTCACCCGTGCAATGATAACAGCGGTGCTGGAAGGTAAGTTGGATAAAGCAGCATATGAAGTACATCCTGTATTTGGAATGATGATGCCTAAAAGCTGTGAGGGCGTTCCTTCGGATATTTTAAACCCACGCAATACATGGGCGGATAAAGCAGCCTATGACGGACAGGCCAAAGACCTGGCAGAACAATTTGTAAAGAATTTTGAAAAATATGCAAGCGGCGCCAATGCAGAGATCTTAGCGGCTGCTCCAAAAGTTTAATACCAAAACAAACAACTATAAAATATCCCGGGGCTAAAACCCGGTTTTTTTTATTTAACACCTAAGGTGTTGTGCCATTGAAATAATATCCAGTGATGAGATAGTGGCCGGTTAGACACCGGCCACGGCGATGACCGCGGTTGCTGAACCGCCAACCGCAAATCGAAAAATGTATAAATCCTCCTTGTATGGAGTTCTTATAAATTAAGCTTTTAAGAAGCACAATATGTTAAACAATTACTGTCTCTTTTGCAAAATGCCGGATATGATCTCATTCAGTGCTTTGGAAAGTTCTTCAAACCTGTTGGGCTTTTGTAAAAAATAAAGGGCACCTAAGTCCGTAGTGTCCTGGATGTCTTTTTTTTCTGAAGAAGTAGAATAAATTATGACCGGGATATGCCGGGTCTTTCCATTGTTCTTTATTTGGGCAAGAAACTGCTTGCCGTTCATGCGGGGCATATTGAGATCCAAAAAAATAAAATCCGGCTGAGGTATGCCATCGTTGAGTTTCTTAAGGGCTTCTTCGCCGTCAAAAGCAGTGATACACTTACAAAATTCATCTATTCCCTGCAAAGCTTCAATAAATAATTCCTGGTCATCGGGATCATCATCTACAATAAAGAATACATTTCCTGTTTTCACATGAGCAGTTTTAGACTTTGGCAGTTTTTAGAACAGTTAAGCAGACTCAAAATAAATAAAATAATTAAAAAACCCATTATTTTATTTTTCCCGTAAACAGCTTTTATCCAACGAGAGAGACAGGGTGAAATATCATCAGGCCATGTTAAAGAACAACTGGAAAGTTGTTCCCTTGTTAAGTTCAGACTTTACGTCATACGTTGCATTATGAGACTGTAATATGTTGAGGGTTGAGGCCAGCCCCAGCCCCATTCCATTTTGTTTTGAAGTAAAATAAGGTTCGAAAAGACGTGACAGGTTCTCATCACTGATACCAATGCCATTGTCCTTAATGGAAACGATATATTGATGGTCCTTCTTTTTTATGGAAATGAGCAATTTCCCTTCATCTTCTGTCATGGCTTCAATGGCATTGATAATGATATTGAGGAAAGCGATCTTTAGTTTCTCGCTATCGGCCATTATCCATGCAGGTTCTTCTATAAAATCAGTTTCCAGTTTTATGTGGCGCAGTTTGATCCTGTCAATAGCAGCCTCAATTGTTTCCTCCATCACCGATTGTAATGTCTTTTTCTCAACACTAACCGGGTCACGCCTTGATGAATTCAGTAATTCGGTGATCAGGTCACCGATCCGCTTGGCATTCCTGTTTATAATTTCCATGCATATCTTCCCTTCCGGGTTATCTATGGACTGTTCCAGCTGGTCTGTGGACAGCATGATATTATTCAGGGGATTTCTTACTTCATGCGCCATTATTCTTACCAGTCGCCCGGCTACGTTTAGTTTTTCCAGCATCAGTGTATCCTTTTCTGCCTTTTTCAGGGAAGTGATGTCATGTATGATACCCTGGGTATATTTGGCACCGGCAATATCCGTTTCCGTGGAAAGGGTAAGGATGCAGTATTTTTTTTCCCCGCTTTTGGTAATGATCTCTACCTCCTTATCTGATACTTCGCCTTGCACACCCATTTGTTCTTTGATAACAACAGCATCAATCTTGTTGGCAATGATATTATACAGGCTTCTCAAAAGCAGTTCTTCACGTTCGTATTCCAGTAGTGTGAAAGAGGCGTTGTTAACTTCAGTAAATACCAGTTTCGCATCTGCTATGAACACCATGTCTTTTGAACGCTCGAAAATATTCCGGAATTTTCTTTCTTTGGCCCTGAGTGCTTTCAGGGAAGATGCCCTTTCCATTGAGTATCGTATGCATCTTTCCAGCTTTTCTGCACCCAGTTCTCCTTTTACCAGGTAATCAACAGCTCCTGATTCCATTGCCATCAGGTCAATCGCGTGGTTGCCGGCACCGGTGAGTAAAATAAAAGGTTCTTCACAATTCTTTGCAATAGAATCCTGGATCAGCTGCAGGCCTGTCTTTGCGCCAAGGCGGTAATCCACGAAATACAAATGGTATTTTCCTTCACAGATCTTACGTTCCGCTTCATTATAGGCATAACACCAGTCAATTTGAAAGTCATGTCCATTGATACTGCTTATATATTCTTTTATGATCATGAAATCATCTTCATCATCGTCTACTATCAATATGCGTATGGGGGATATTTTCATAACTGGATCAACGGGGGTCATTTTAGCTATACTCATTTTATTGCACCGGTAAAGAGATAATAAAAGTGGTTCCGGCATTTTCTCTACTCAGCGCCGATATAAAACCATGATGATGTTCAACGATCTGTTTACATAAGGCCAGGCCAATACCCGTTCCTTCATATTCATTGTTGCCATGCAGGCGCACAAACATGTCAAATATCTGTTCTGCATATTTTTGGTCAAAGCCGATACCATTATCTTCAATAAAGATCCTGTAGAACTTTCCATTCTTTATATCACCATTACCATTCTTTACGGTGGGATCGGCTTCCTGCGCATAGATATTAATAACCGGGTCAACATCTTTTTTCCGGTACTTTAAAGCATTCCCGATAAGGTTTGAAAAAAGCGGCGTCATAAGCCCGGGATTAACATCCAGCGAAGGAAGGTTCTTAACCT
>DATHEH010000175.1:0-9904 GCA_035318685.1 Ferruginibacter sp. | reverse complement strand
GTTTCACCACTTTTACCAAAGCCGCTTTTACCGGTATACAGGGTTACACCCCTTCCCATTTTGTTGATGATCATCTCCCTTATTTCATGGCTGTGCGAAGAAATAATGGTGACCGATGTATATTCTTCTATGCCTTCAATGATAAAGTCCAGGGTTTTGGAAGCAGACATGTAAGTGATCAATGCATACATCGCGGTCTCCACTCCAAGAAGATAACCAGCCGCAGAAAAAATGATGATATTGATGAAGATGACGATGTCACCCATGGTGGTCCCGAATTTTTTACTCAGGAAAATGGCCAGCACTTCTGACCCGTCAATTACAGCACCGCCCCTTACTGAAAGGCCGATACCGGCCCCCAGGAAAAAACCACCGAATATCGCAACCAGTAATTTATCATCCGTTACTTCCCGGAAATGAAAGGTAGCAATACAGAAAGCAAGACCTGCAATGGCCAATGCCGTTTTAATGGCAAATTGTTTACCGATGACCTTGTAGGCTAAAAAAACAAAGGGCAGGTTAACAAGCACGATCAAAATATAAAGCGGGATACCTGTTGTTTCAGATATGAGCAGCGAGATGCCCGTTGCGCCGCCGTCAATGAAGTCGTTAGGTAAAAGAAAACCTTCGAGCCCGAAAGCCGCAGATCCGATCCCAAGCGCAATAAGAAAAACATCCCTTATGGAACGGACGAGGGTTATTTTAAATTCCCTGAATCCCCTCGCAAGTTCAAGAGAAGAGTATTCCGGCTTTTTATCATGCGCATGCCGCTTCTTCCTGAGAATGGTCAGCTTGAGTAGTTTAAATAAAAATGCATTCATCGTTTATCTCTTCCGAAGATAACCTTTATTTTTTTTGACGCGAAAGGATAGCAGATGTTGGAGTGCTTCAAATCATCAAATTATCAAATCTTAAAATCAGCTTATCTGAATCTCCCTGATATCGTATAACAGACCTTATCGTTTATCCTGTGGAAGATATCCCCGTTTATTTTGCGGAGGCGGCGAAGTCTTCTTTTGTCGAGCAGGCGGCCTTCGCTGTCGAAATGCTGGGGCTGGTTGAAGTAGGTGAGCACATAATATCGCTGGTAGGAAAAAGGAGGCTTTAATGCTACCGGCTTTACCGACATGAATATGAGTGAATTCTTTTTTTCATCTACATAATAATCCTGCTTCTTTATCCAGGTACATCGTATCGAATGCATTTGCATGATCAGGCGGCTGATCTGTGGTGCATCTAAGCGATACCTTGCGAGGGTATCATATAAACGGGGCTCATTTATTTCAAACTCGTAAACATAGGTGAGGGTATCTGTTATTATTTCCAGGGATATGATGCTAAAATCGCTGGAGCTAAAGCCAATGGTGAATGGATTTTTCTCGGATAGTTTTTTATACTTTTCCTCGATGCTGTCCAGTATCTTTTCATTTTGATAATAGTAGGTAGAGGAAATATTCTTTGGCGAACAGGAAAAAACAAAGCCTGCAAGAGTGAATAATAGTATTACGTGTACTGCTTTATTTTGCATCCAGTTCTTTTTTTGTGCAATGAGTGATTCCAAAAATTATCCGTTTAAAAAATGCTGTTGACATTTGTAACTGTGTCCTGCCACCATAATCCCAATACACGAGGGTGATCACGTCATTTTCCCTGCTGATCTTTTCAACCACGATAAAATGTGTAGGTACCGCAAGCTTAATGGTATGGTCCTTTTTATGAACTATACGATTATTGATATAAAGTACTACCATACCCGTTTGCATCCTTTCATTGATATATTCGTAAAGGTCATCAATACGGGGGCGCATCAGGTCGGCGCCTTTTGCCTTTGTTTTATAGCGTAGCAGGTTTCTTACCATGCGGTTGAACTTTGCATAATTAGTGGAAGCCCAGAATGTATTCTCATCCCCCGGATCATAATTGCGGTTGAATAAATTCACATATCCTTTAAAATGGTCGGCAACGGTTAAGAACCACATTTGTTCGGCAGGATGAATATCCAGTATGCCTTTGTATTTGAGCAGGCCTGCTTCCAGCTTTATGGTTGCAGAAGGGGCAAAACTCGTGCTACCGAATTTCGCCGTGCCATCCCGGTATAACTCCAATAATAATTTTGCATAACCCAAGGGATCGTCCCTTAAAAATAAATAGGTGAGTGCACCATAGCCACAAAAATTTGTACCATTACCCGGGTAGATGACAATGGGTTGCTGGATATTTCCCTTTAAATTTTGCAGGAATAAAGAAGGTTTGATATTTGGCCAATGCGGGCTGCGATCCAGTGTGCTTATCTTATTAATGAAAGCCATGGCCTCTTTTTGGGTAGAAGTTGCCAGGGTATCTCTGCCCGGCTCATATACAGGAATTGCAATAGCGGGGCTGAGTACACAATGCATTATTCCCAATGCTAACAAAACCTGCCTGGTTAACCTTCTTATTACCACTTCTGCGCTTAATTTCAATATTTTGTTTGTTGGATGTAAAGCTATTTAACAAATTACCTGCCAAAAGGTTCTTAAACGCCATGGCAGATCTATGCACGTTCCAGCGGGATACAGCTAATCACCAGCCGCATCCTCATACAGCCGGAGTTTGTTTTTAAGGAACCTGATCTCGTGCTGCATCTCGTTCAGCCTTTGCAGGAGGTGGGTAATGGCATCCATACCTTCGAGGTTGATATCGAGTTCCTGGTGCAGGCGTACCAGCTTTTCCAGGTCGGTCAGCTTTTCTTCATCTATGAACACATTCTCTTCAATGGTTACGATCTCTATTAAACCAAAACGGCATAGTTCATCTATGAATGAAGATTCCACGTGGTGATGGGTACAAAAGCTGTTAATTGGTATTAATTTCCCTGTTTCCATAAAAATTATTTTAACGTGGATAATTCCGTAAATAATTCTTTTTGCTTTTCGGTAAGGTTGGTGGGGATCTTTATCATGTAGGTGATGAACAGGTCACCGTATTCTCCTTCTTTTTTATATACAGGAAAGCCTTTCCCTTTTAACCTTGTTTTGGTTCCGTTCTGTGTTTCGGGCTTTACTTTCAGTTTTACCTTGCCTCCCAATGTATCAACAGTGATCTCTCCGCCGAGTAAAGCAGTGTACAGGTCAAGGTCTACGGTCATGTGCAGGTCATTTCCTGCACGCTTAAATCTTTCATCATTGGTAATGGAGAAGCTAACGTAAAGGTCGCCTGCAGGCCCGCCATTGATACCAGGAGCCCCATAACCTTTTAATTTTAATACCTGCCCGTTCTCTATCCCTGCGGGGATCGTTATCCTTATATTCTTTCCATTGATGGTGATGGTTTGTTTGTGGATGGTATAAACATCGGCCAGCAATAATTTCATTTCTGCATTATAATCCTGTCCCCGAAATTTCGCCTGGCTGCTCCTCCCGCCACCACCTGAAAAATCTCCAAACATGGAAGAAAAGAAATCAGAGAAATCGCCTCCCGAAAAATCACCATAGCTTTGTTGCTGCCTGCTGCCGGCGTGTTGCCTTTGCGACTGCCGGGCCTTTTCATATTCCTCGCTGCGCTCCCAGTCCTTGCCATACTTATCATACTTCTTTCTTTTCTCCGGGTCACTCAATACCTCGTTGGCCTCATTTATTTGCTGGAATTTTTTATTGGCTTCCTTATCATTCGGGTTAAGATCGGGGTGGAGTTTCCGTGCCAGTTTCCTATAGGCGTTTTTTATTTCATCCGCACCGGCACCTTTTTTTACACCAAGTACTTCATAATAATCTATAAATGTCATGCACAAATTTACTTCAATTTTTGGACCGAATGCAAGATGAACCACCTGGGAGCATAGGCACATAGAAAACATAGCATGTTTCTATGTGCCTATGTGGTTAAAACCCGTCATTTATATTAAAATTAACGCTGTTTCAATGTTTAAACATGGTATATTTGCCTATGCTCACCACAAAGATGGATACCCGGTATAAAAAATGGCTGATCGCCTTGTTCATTCTTTTATTGGCAGGGGGTACAGCGATATGGTGGATCTTTACGGAGAAATTCACAGATACTGCAGCAGTGAAGGCTGACCATACGGTCGATGCCATGGATTTCATCAATGAATTTAAAACAGACCTGGGGGAGGCAAATAAAAAATATACCGAGAAGATCATCATAGTGAATGGCACGGTTTCTGAAATTAAGAACGCCGACACTACATCTAATATCATCATGACGGATACCACAAGCGGCGCTTATATCATTTTTGCTTTCCAGCAACAGCACCTGGCAGAAGCTAAGGCGCTGAAAATGGGAGAGATGGTGTCAATCAAAGGTTCCTGTAGCGGGGGTACCTATAGCGGGATACTGGAAACACAGAGCATTAATTTCAAACGTTGCGCCGTCAATAAATAATTATCACCATAAACAATAAATCAAAAAGAATGAAAAGAACGATCTTATCCCTTGCATTGGTACTGGCTACAATTTTAACCTTTGCACAAAAGAAAACCACCACTTCAGCCATTGTTAATTTTGATGCTGCCACCAGCATTGATGCCTTGCCAAAGGCGGAGAACAAAACCGTTATTGCTGCGCTGGATACAAAGAGCGGCGGTATAGCTTTTGAAGTGAACATAAAGAACTTTGCATTTACCAACCCTAGGATACAGGAGCATTTCAACAATGCAGGATGGATGGACAGTGATAAATATCCAACCGCAACCTTTAAAGGAAATATTACCAACCTGTCTGCCGTAAAATTTTATAAGGACGGAACTTATCCTGCAGAAGTCAGTGGTGACCTGACAATCCATGGTGTTAGCCAGGCGGTGAAAACAACGGGTACGATCGTTGTTAAAGGTACAGCGATTACTGCCAATGCAGATTTTAGCGTTAAGCTTGCCGATTATAATATTAGCGGTGCTGCAATAGGAGCAGGGAAGGTTTCAAAAGAACCTAAGATATCTGTTAGCGCAGTATTCTAAAACAACTTCTTTAAATATAAAAGCTTTTGTTCTTAATGAACAAAAGCTTTTTTTATTGTCATACTGAGTTGTCGAAGTATGACGAACGAAAATGTCTTTTGAAATAGGTCCTTAATGGCCTTCGACCAGATCAGGCTGACAGGATGTTATCAGATCGATTTAAATTCCTCTTCGATTATTTCCTGGAATGCAGGTTCTGTTTTTAAAACCCATTCCGGTAATTCACGCTTGGTGATCTTCCAGCTGTCTTCTGTTTTTTCCATGTTGAAAATGATGCGGCCACCGCGTTCATCAATAACGTCAACCGTGAAAAGGCCTTCCTGCTTACCGTTGGGCTTCCTGAAATTAAATTCCTTCAGTTTACCATCAACCTTGATGAGTTTGGTGAATTGTATATTCCTGATAAATTTCAGATCCATGTGGGTTACGTTTCCGCAAATTTACAGTTTTAAGGGGGAAACAAGCCATATCAAATATTAATTGACTATAAAATTTTCATAAATGTTTACCACATAGGAACATAGGCACATAGGAATACACATAGCTATGTTTTATATGTTCCTATGTGGTTCAAGCGATCTTTAACAATTTAAAAAGCTCAGCCTCACCAATTTCTTTTACCCCACCTGGCTCAAGGTCACCGGGTTGCAGGTCTTCAATAGAAACCCGTATCAGCCTTTTGCAGCGGTGCCTTATGGCGCCGATCATTTTTCTTACCTGGTGGTATTTGCCTTCGGTGATGGTCATGAGTATCCAGGTAAAGGGAGGCCATGCTGTTAACCTTTCACCCAGTGCATATAATTTTCCGGGATCTTCAACAACCGTCACTTTGCAAGGGTCAGTCGTATATATCCCGCCTGTTTTTATTTTTATCTGTACGCCTTTTCTTAAGCTTTCAAGGTTTTCGGCTGAAACAATATTACTCACTTGCACCAGGTAGGTTCTTTCATGTGCTGTTGCTGAAGAGAATAATAAACGCGTTAGTTTTTTATTCGTTGTTAAGATCAGCAGTCCTTCGGAATGATTGTCGAGCCGGCCCACCGCATGCGTGCCTTCCGGGAAATCAAAATCAAGATCTCCCAGCAACCTTACCTCGTGTGTGCTCACGAATTGCGAGACCATGTTGTAAGGCTTGTTTATAATGAAATACCGGTTGGAAGAGTGCATGCATTCAAAAATAGCAGATTGATTTGAAAATTTGAAGATTTGATGACGCGGAAACCCTAGACTACAACATTTTCAAATTTTCAAATCACCAAATTTTCAAATTGTTTTAATTGCAGTCCTTTCTTTTATAATTGTATTCATGTCTTTTGATCCATTCTTTTGTGCCGGTAAACTGAACCTCCTTTTTCAGGTTATAAAAAGAACTTCCTATATCGTAGGTATACCGAAAGATAGCCGGCCGGTTGTCTTTTCCATCAACGCCTTCTTTTTGGGTAACGATCAATAGGGTTCCCTGAACTGGTTTGCGTATTAGTTTTATCGTTTCATCGTTAAGCATCCTGCCATCTGGAGAAAGGATAATAGTGTCCGCTGAATTCGCTTTAGGTTCATTGGGGTAGGTATTGCTGACATATAATTGGTTGCTTTCACCCAGTTGCCTTATTTCCAGGTCGGCCGGCATAGTATAGGGCTTACCCGGGGTATAGTCCAGGTAAGTTAAAGTTCCCCACCAGCAACCTTCCAGTTTTTTCAGGTCGGTTATAGAAACGGTTTGGGCAGATGCGGCGGAAAGGCCGATAAAAAAAAGCGCCATTGCAGCTAAGGTAATTTTGATGTTCATGGGAGCGTTTTGGTTTTTACAAAGAGAAGGAAGATTTGTTTAGGAATGTAATACCCTATTGTGTAATCCGAAAAAGATCTTTTAAAATAACACATCACCTTATCAACACACTGCTTCCCTTCGTCTTATAAACCTTATTGTCGACACCAATGCCTTCCAGCATCCATACAACGGTTTGCGTTCCGACAGGGCGACCTTTATAGTTTCCGTCCCAGCCTGTTTTAATATCGCGGGTATCAAACATGAGTTCGCCCCAGCGGTTGAAGATGCGGAAGTAGTTAAGTTCTTTAATGCCGATCATGAAAGGCTTTAAGTAATCATTCCTGCTATTGTTGTTTGGTGTAAAGCTGTTGGGTACATAGATCTCAATGCTCTTATTGATCTTTACTATTTGTGTATCTACAGTTATGCAACCCGAAATTGTTTTTATCTCGATGGTATATAATTGTTCTTTGTTACCAAGGAATACCGGTGTAAAACTTGTGGGATTATCCAGGCTTGTGGGAGGCGTCCACACCACATTACCTCCAAGCGGCCTCGCATTCAAATTAAGCGGAAGGTTCGCAACTGCAATTTCAACTGGGTTATTGATGGCGGGCTTTGGTGCAGATACATGCACAAAACGCTTTTGAATATTCAAAGGGAAGGGGCATTGGCCGCTGCTGACCGACAAGCTCATCACATAATCTCCTGCTATTGTATAAACTTGCGGTGGCGGGTTGCGAAGCGTGGTGGTAGTGCCGTTTCCAAAATCCCATAAATAATAAACAGGCGTGTTACCCGGTTCAATGGTATTGTTTACAGGCAGCACGGGCAGGTCAACACATATCGGATCAATGGTAAAGGAAGAAAACACATTCGGATGAACAGTGATCGTAAATTCAGTGGTGTCGGCGCAAATGCTGTTACTGTTAACGATCAGCATCACTTTATAAGTGCCCGCCGCTTTATAGCTATAGGAAACATCTCTTGTTACTGCAGTAAAGCCATCGCCGAATATCCATTTATAGTACATGTTGCCCACGGCATTGGTACTGTAGTTGGTAAACGTGAACCTGTTATTGAGAAAACACTGCGTATTCTTATTAACGGTAAAACCTGCAACAGGGATAGAAGAAATATCTACTTCCTGTGCTACCGTTGGTAAAATGCAACCTGCAAAATTAAACACCAGGGCACGGTAAACACCAGTTTGTGTTACTTTGTAAACCGGTTGTGTTGCGCCAATAATGGCAATATTATTCCTGAACCATTGCACACTATCTGCTGCCGGCGGAACTTTTAAAACTGTGCTGTCACCGCTCCCGATACACCATGCGGCGCTCCCCTCCACCGTTAAAGTATTATCCAATATGGCTGCTTTTACCAATACTGTATCCGTACTCCTGCACCCCCCGCCATTATGCCTCATTGAAAGCGCATAGGTTGTGGTGCTACTTGGATTGGCAAGGGGGTTTGCAATATTGGCATTACTTAACCCCGTAGCGGGACTCCATTCATATATCCAGCCGGGCTTTGGGGGAACGCCCAGTTGAACAAGATTATGGTTACATGAACTCTGATTGGGGCCCGCATTTGCAATCAGGTTCAACGTATCGGTGAGGTCGGTGTATAAAGTATCGAGGCAGCCATACCCGTTATAAGGAACCAATACAACGGCAACACTGGTGCCTGCCGCCGGCGGTGGTGCAAATGTGAGTGTCTGCTGGTTACCGAGTACCTGCGTAAATGTACTGTTGTACCAGGTATAGCTTTGATAGCCATATGGCGCTGTAACATTCACAGCGGTATCATCGGGGCAAAAATCGGCGCCCACGAACCTGTCGCTGCACTCGGTGTTCACATCAATATAAGCATATCCAAAATGCCTGCGGAAAGTACAGTCTGCAGTTTTAAAGAACAGGCGAATGGCTTTTCCCGCAAGCCCGTCTAAATTTATAGAAACCGCGGTCCATCTTTTGAACCATACGGCTGTATTGCTGCCAGGGTTCTGCGAGAGCTCAAAACCGGGTAGGGGGGAACCACCTGCAAAAAAAGTAAAAGAGGAGCAATGGATCGTTGTATTATCACTGATATTCATTATCTCGATCTCCATTCTTGGCTGTTCAGAAGGCAAATGGGAAGGGTCCTGGAACACCACGGCATAATTATAGATGAGGTTATAAATATTTGCATTTGCAGGAATGGTAAAGTCGTAGGAAACGCCTTCGGATTCGGTGCCCGATTGATCGTTTCCTAACTTGATAGAATAGCCGCTTCCATTGGGACAGCTGATGGGGAAATCGCCGTAAGGATCCTGGCCGGCCCCCTGGTTTGCGGAATAAATAGTGTGGCGGTTTCCAACAGGCCCCCCCGAATAATTAAAGGAGATAGAATTTGATGCGCCATTTGAATAAACTGTACCGGTATAACAGGTCCAGCCATTGAAAGAACCGCTTTCAAAATCGATGTTTGGCGGACAGTTTTGTGCCTTAACAACAGCCGTTGCTGTGCAAATAATAAATGAAGCGGTTAAGAGTGATTTTGATATGTAACGGAAGACCGGCATCTGGGTAGTTGATTATATTAGACCTCGCCTGCTTGCCATAGGATATATGGGTTCTAAAGATAAAACTAAAAACGTATGTTTTATAGTCTTTTTTAAAGGCTGGTTCAATATTTTTTGATTTAATATATCCCTTGTTAAAACGGGTAAAACATGCTCTTAGTTGCTTGGGCCGCATTTGAAAAAGACATACAAAACCAGCACCTCCTGTGTTCTAAATCTCCCGGATGCAGTCTGAGGCTTGCCACGGAGACAAAGATGGGCACAAAGAGCACTGAGAGGATGTTTTAGAAAGCATAACATTGTAATTTAACATACCCTCCCTGTGCACTTGGTGAAAGCCTCCGTGTCTCCGCGGTAAAATATTCTTCTCACAACCGGCCGGTTTCAAAAACGCGGCCAGCCTGAGGCTGGGGGCTGCTAAAATCTTCAAATCTTCAAATCACCAAATCTTCAAATCAATTCTCATTATCTTTGCGCCATGACAATAGAACAGATAAAGGCTCTGAGAGACCGTACAGTGGTTTTGAAGAGATTTCTTTGACGCAGAAAACAGGGAGGCTAAAATAGCCAATGACAAGCAGCTTTCACTTTCGCCGGGCTTTTGGGATGACAATG
>DATHEH010000174.1:0-3865 GCA_035318685.1 Ferruginibacter sp. | reverse complement strand
AATGTAAAAGATATTTTTTCATTGCTCTTTTATTTTTTTATCTCAACCGGAATGCTCTTTTAATCCAGGTGATATTCCTTTTTTAAATAATCGTTTAACGCTTCGGCACTTTTCTTCAGCTTTTCGAACAACAATAATTTTGATCGTCTTGATCCATTCATGTGCACCGTATGAAAGGCCATTTCTTTCAGCATTTCAATATCGTAGGTTCTAAGGGAGGGGTTATCATTACTTCGTTCAATATTTCCTTTGTCGGCTTCCTGTTTTCTTAAGATGACCGGGTCAAGAATTTTTGCCGCAATGTGCTTAAAATTATCAAACTCATGATTATAATTATCCTCCAGCAGGCGTATCCAGGAAAACTGGTTATAATAACCCATGATATTATTAGAGGCTTCCGTTTTCCTGATCAGCCGGAAGCCACCCGAGTTTTTTAACTGATCGAATGTACGGCTGTTATTTGCAAACGGAATTGACCTCGGGCCGATCCTTGCCACATAGTATAGATCGTCGCCATGTTGTTTCGCAAGCAGAGGATCGTTGAGTAAATTAATTAAGGTATCAAGGCTTTTGATCCCGTCATGTTCCTGCCCGATCATTGCATCCAGGCTTTTTACATCATCTTCAAGGTCTGTGGCCAGCGATCTGATGAACTGTAGTTCACGGTCCTTTTCGATCTTATGCTCCAGTTGATACTCTGCAAGGAATCCACAGAATACTGCAAGGAATAACATGAGAAATTCCCAAAAATATTCTTTCCAGGTTTTTTTTCCGTGGGCAGGGTGGGTGTGATGATGTACTTCCATGTTATGGTTTAATTCGTTTGGATCGTTTAAAGCGTTTGAAGGTTGTTCAGGCGCAGGTGCTTCCATGAACGATGAACTATTATCCATGAACTCTTCGGGTAGCTCGGGTTGTATGTTTTTATTTTCTTCCAATACCTATTAAAGACTATTGAATTTTCTTCAGTTCTCCTTTCTGCCCTGTATTAATGAACCATGCCTTTATTACCTTACCCTCAGCATCCACTTCAAATTCGATCTGCCTGTCGGTACCGTCGCCATAGAAGAATTTTGTTTCAGATTCCGGTTTTAATTCAATGTCCTTTGTACCGGTACGGTGCCGCCAGAGTTTGTCATCCTTTTTAATGAACTCAAGCGTGAGAAATGCAGCATACTTACCGGTATAACGACCGATCAATGCCGGATCGATTTTAATTTCTTTATGCTGGTAAGGCATTAAGATCTCTTCGCCCGCCAATATGGATTCTATACCTGCTCTTATTTGCCCGTTCATCGTTTCATTATTTGAAAGAATGATAATGGTCTCATCTTTATCAACCCGGTTCATCAAAAGCGTAGTGTATCCCGGCCATCCCCCCGTATGTGAGATCACTTTTCCCCAAGGCATTTTTGGCTGCACTGTTACACCAAATCCATAAAAGGTTGTTGAGTCACGTGGAGACATTTGTACCAGAGGAGAAAGCATTTCATCAAGCGTTAACCTGCTCACCAGTTTATTGCCGCGTAGGGCCCGGTCCCATTTCAGCAGGTCGGTGGTAGTGGAATTTACAGTGCCGTCACCCACAATGCCGTCAAGGTAATAGACCATATCAACAGCGGGGAGGCTGTCGGGTAAAAAATAACGCTTCAAACTATCCGAGTACACATACCCCAATGCATAGTTATCGGGTATCTTTCCCGTGGAGCGGCGGGTATTGTAAACAAATGTATGCGCCATCCCCAACGGCTCAAAAATATGCTGCGTCATAAAATCATTAAAGCCGGTACCGGATACTTTTTCGATGATCGCAGCAAGTACAGCATAACCTGTATTGCTGTATTGCCACCTGCTGCCGGGTTTAAACAAAAGACTGTCATTTTCCTTCGCAAGCATTTCAAAAATGTCTTTATTGTAGGCTATCTTTTTGTGGTCCCATTTTTTTTCAAACTGCTCTTCATACTCCGGGAGCCCGGAAGTGTGGGTAAGCAATTGACGAATGCTGATATTATCGTAGGCAAAGCCGGGAAAGAATTTTTTTACATTGTCATCATAGCTCAATTCCTTTTTTTCTTTGAGGATCATGATGCCCATGGCGGTGAATTGTTTGGAAACAGAAGCCAGCTCAAAAACAGAACTGTCATTCAGCTTTCTTTTTGAAAAAAGGTCGGCCTCACCAAGGGATTGACGGTAGATGATATTTCCACCCCTTGCCACAAGGATATTTCCATTAAAGCGAAAATATGCATGCTGGCCGGCCATGAATTGTTTTAGCTGTGCTGACTGATCTTTTTGTGCAGCCAGTGAAATCGGAAACAACAGCAGTGCCATTAATCTTTTCATGATCGGTATTATTTAGAATTGAAGAAGCTGCAGGGAAGATCAAAAATGAATTTTCACAGGAAGGGATATAGCATCGAAAGATAGTCAACTATTGCCATGATTTCTTATCTTGGGCAAACAAAATCAAAGAACGAACCGCATAGAAACATAGGCGCATAGAATGCAGATGGTCGATTTTAGATGCTATGTTTACTATGCTCCTATGTGGTTCAATTAAAACACGCTGTATGAAAAAGATAAGAATATTTCTACTGGTCATATGCCTGGTTCAGGGCGCAGTTTGTATGGCACAAACAAAAGACTCGCTAACGGTAGCGGCCATTATAAAAGAAGCTACTGATAATTCACAGCTTGAGAACCTGGCCAATGAATTAATGAATGGCATCGGGCCAAGGCTGGTAGGCACGCCAAAAATGCAGCAGGCGCATGACTGGGCGGTAGCTAAATACGGTACATGGGGTATAACCGCCCGCAACGAGAAGTGGGGAGAATGGCGTGGATGGGAAAGGGGCATTACACATATTGATATGGTACAGCCATGGATAAAAACACTGGAAGGAACGCAACTGGCCTGGAGCCCGAATACCGGTGGTAAAACAATAACCGGTGAGATCATTATCATACCCGAAGTAGCGGATTCAATAGCTTTCCAGGCATGGTTGCCGAATGTAAAGGGAAAGTTTGTGATGATATCAATGAAGCAGCCAACGGGCAGGCCTGATTATAACTGGGAGGAGTTCGGCACAAAGGAAGCGATCGAGAAAATGAAAAAGGATCGTACGGCACAAACAGACGCCTGGCGCAAACGCATGGGGAAATCAGGATTGAGCAATAAAGAACTCGCATTGGCATTGGAAAAAGCAGGTGCTGTTGGTATTATTAGTTCATTATGGTCAGCAGGGTTTGGCGTAAATAAGATCTTTAGCGCAAACTCCATCAAAATTCCAACCGTGGATATTGCTTTGGAAGATTATGGACTTTTATACAGGTTGTCAGAATCAGGTAAGAGCCCTAAGGTCAGCATTCGTGCTGATTCAAAAGAGCTGGGCATAGTGCCAACATTCAATACCATTGCAGAAATAAAGGGTACAGAAAAACCGGATGAATATGTAATGCTGTCTGCACATTTCGATTCATGGGATGGCGGAACGGGTGCAACAGATAATGGCACAGGAACGATCGTAATGATGGAAGCCATGCGCATTCTCAAAAAAATATATCCTAATCCGAAGCGTACGATATTGGTTGGTCACTGGGGCAGCGAAGAACAGGGATTGAACGGTTCAAGAGGATTTGTAGAAGATCATCCTGAGATCATAAAGAACATGCAGGCATTATTCAACCAGGATAACGGAACGGGAAGAGTAGTAAGGATCGGGGGTGCAGGCTTCTTGCATTCTTATGAATACGTCAGTCGCTGGTTGCAAAGGGTTCCTGCCAATTATAAGCAGGGGCTTGAAACAACTTTCCCGGGCTCACCGGCGGGCGGTGGTTCTGATAATGCATCCTTTGTTGCGGCGGG
>DATHEH010000173.1:0-2548 GCA_035318685.1 Ferruginibacter sp. | reverse complement strand
TACAAGGACAGCTCGCATAAATTAAACCTTCATTTAGAAACGCTTCTTAAAAAAAAATCAACGCTGGGCTGGCTGCGCTTTGCTGCAATTATTGGCATCATTGCGGCTGCCTATTTTTTATATCCATATGGCTGGCTTTATATGCTTGTTCCGGCTTTGTTGTTGCTCATCGTATTTACACGCCTTGTCTTTGCCGACCTCAGCAACAGGTCAGCCATTGAACACAACAGGCATCTTATTACAATAAATGAGAATGAAATAAAGGCACTTGGACATAGCTACTACCAATTTGCAGATGGAAATGAATTTATACCGAAAGAACATTTCTATGCCAATGACCTTGACATTTTTGGCCATGCTTCATTGTACCAATATATAAACCGTACCAGTTCCGAAATGGGCAGCAGCACACTGGCCGGCTGGCTGTCACATCCATCTCCTGTTTCAACTATTTTAGAAAGACAGGCTGCGATCAAAGAATTATCTGAACAAAATGAATGGAGGCAGGAACTACAGGCGCATGGCGCCGCAAAAAAAATACAAATGGCTACGCGGCAACGCCTGCAAAGCTGGTTCGGCGAAGAGCACCGTTTCATCAATAAGAAATACTGGGTAGTATTAAGATACCTCCTCCCGGTAATAATCCTTACGGTAATTGCCTTGAATATCTTTGACGTGGTGAGTGATCCTTTCAGGAATTATTTTTTACTGGCCTTTGCATTGATTGCATTTAACATCAGTAAAAGGGTTACGCCGTTGCACCAACAGGTATCAAAAATGGCGGATGAGCTTGATGTACTTTCAGAAAGTATTCAACTGATAGAACGAACAACATTCAAAACGCCTTTCTTACAACAATTACAATCACAGTTCCGGCAACAAAACGACAGTGCTTCTGCCCAGCTAAAACAATTGAAGAAGATACTGGAACGGCTTGACCTGCGCTTTAATATTGTTGTGTTCATTCCTCTTGACATCCTCCTCCAATGGGACCTGCAACAGGCCATTGCTTTGGAAAAATGGAAACAGCAAAATCATAAGAATGTTATTGATTGGTTCAATGCACTGGGTTCTTTTGAAGCAGTTAATAGTTTATCCACGATATCTTTCAACCATCCCACATGGGTCTTCCCTCTTTTTAAAGAGGAGTATTTTTTCATGGAGGGGAAAGATATCGGCCACCCGTTGATCAACCCCGACAAACGTGTAAACAATCCTGTTAAGATCGATGATAACGGCGAACTGATGCTGGTAACAGGAAGTAATATGGCCGGTAAAAGTACTTACCTCCGCAGCATTGGCATCAATACCATACTGGCCATGGCCGGGGCCCCGGTTTGTGCAAAATATTTCTGCTTATCCCCCGTACAGGTACTCAGCAGCATGCGCATTGCCGATAATTTAGAAGAGAGCACTTCTACTTTTTATGCAGAATTGAAAAAGCTTAAAACGGTCATCGATAAAGTGAATAATAATGAAAAGGTTTTCATCCTACTGGATGAGATATTAAGGGGTACAAACTCTTTAGACCGGCATACGGGATCTGCAGCGCTTATCAGGCAACTGATAAAACACCATGCGGCGGGTATAATTGCCACGCATGATGTAGGCCTTGCAAAAATGAAAGAGGATTATCCTGCAAACATCCTGAATTACCATTTTGATGTGCAGGTGAGTGATGATGAACTGTATTTTGATTACCGCTTAAAGGAAGGCATTTGCACGAGTTTAAATGCATCGATATTGATGAAGAAGATAGGAATTGAGTTGTAACGTTTAAACCGTTGAATCGTTGCAGGGTTTAAGTCGTTCCACGGTTACATTCGTAAGCATCAACCTTTAAACGGAATTAAACGTTTGAAACGTCTTTAACGTTGTTATTTCCCCCTGCCCCATCCAAACCAATCATTCCCATTTGCATAAAGCATCAGCGCCAGCAGGATTACCATACCAACGATCTGTGCATACTCTAAAAACTTTTCGTTCGGCTTGCGCCCTGTGATCATTTCTCCTAAAGTAAACATCACGTGCCCGCCATCCAGGGCAGGAATAGGCAACAGGTTCATAAATGCAAGAACAATAGAAAAGAATGCAGTGATATTCCAGAAGTGATGCCAGTCCCATTCATTGCCTGAAAAAACAGAGCCCATCGCTTTAAAGCCACCAACGGCTTTATAACCACCGGTACTTGGTGAAAGTATAAGTTTGAACTGGTCGATATAATCTTTTAATGAAGTAACAGCTAAATCGTACCCGGCAGGAAATGCCTCAAAGAACCCATAATCCTTATGTTCAATTTGTAATATCCCGAGACTGTCGTATTGTATCGGACTCAAAATGGTTGGGTTTATTTTTCCATCCCCATCCACCTGCACAGGAAGTACAACCTGGGTTCCTTTCCGGTCAACGGTCAAAGCTACTTTTTGATTTTTCTTTGTGCCGAAGTATGCGGCAGCCTGGTCAAGATATTCAATAGGCGTAGAATCTACTTTTACGATCCTGTCCCAATATTGCAATCCTGCTTTTTTGGCATTTGATGTATCATCTT
>DATHEH010000172.1:0-2463 GCA_035318685.1 Ferruginibacter sp. | reverse complement strand
CTTCGGAAAAAAAGCGGCGCAGGTTCAGGACTTCCTGATCGTATAGCTCATTTTTCTTCGTTTCCGGGGGCGTGGGCTCCAGGGCGGTCGGGTTGCGTGGGGTGGGCCAGTTGAGGCGCAGGCCCTCGTCGGCACGATAGGCGGCGTCTTCCCAGTTCCAGGCATCCAGCTGTACAACGGAAGATGAACCCGAAATGATACCACCATCGGGCACCACATTCGCAAGTAAGATCCCGTTGGTACGTAGCGTATTGATGATCTTTGAATCGGTATTGTAAGCAACAATGGAACGTATGCTTGCATTCATCTCACCGATCTCGCTGCCATCAGCTGTTGAACGCACACTGGGTATTTCCACCAGCCCTAATTGCGAAGCAGCTAATATCAATCCCGGGTAAATGTGTTTACCGGAACAGTCAATAACTTTTGCACCGGAAGTAGCAACACCGGAGCCGACGCCGGTTATTTTTCCATTGGTCAATACAACCGTTCCGTTATTAATTACCTGGCCATTGCCAACATGTATGGTTGCATTGGTAAGGGCAATGGTTTCTTTTTGTGCCGTGGCAGGGTAGATGGTCTCCTGTGCAGAAATATTCGTTATTGCCAGGATGGAGCATATATGGAGAAATATCTTTTTCATAAATTGTTTTTTTTCAGGGTTTAATTATTTTCTTCAACGTCATCCGCATCAATGGCAAGCAGTGCATGGTTATGAAAGTTGTGATCTCCGCAGGCATTAATGATCTCCAGCCTGGGCCTTGCCCGTTGGAAATTAGCACCTGCGGGGCCGGCACCTGCTGTTCTTTTTGCGGCGGCCAGTTTTTGAACAAGCCTTGCTTTTTCAACCCTGTTTTGTATGCGCATCGCCGCGTCTTTTTCCCTGTCGAAATAAATAGTACCGTCAACGATCGTTTTTTCTGCTTTTGCATAAATAGACAATGGGTTATCACTCCACAGTACGAGGTCGGCATCTTTGCCAGCTTTTATACTTCCAACCCTGCTGTCAACATGCAGCATTTTTGCAGGATTGATGGTAACCATTTTCAAAGCGTCCTCTTCACTCATGCCGCCATACTTTACACTCTTGGCTGCTTCCTGGTTAAGGCGGCGGGCCATTTCACCGTCATCGGAATTTATGGCCACGTTCAATCCTACCTTGCTCATGATGGCAGCATTTTGCGGAATGGCATCAACAACTTCCACTTTATACATCCACCAGTCGCTGAATGTAGATGCATTGGCGCCGTGTGCCTTCATTTTATCGGCAACCTTATAACCTTCTAAAATATGGGTGAATGTATTTACCGTAAATCCAAACTTGTCTGCCACTTTCATCGCTGCGTTGATCTCGCTCTGCACATACGAGTGGCATGTTATAAATCTTTTCTTATTCATGATCTCCACCAGGGCATCAAGTTCAAGATCCCTTCGAACGACCATTGGCGTTGTGCCTTTTTTCTTATTATTCTCTTCGGATGCCTTCCAGTTCTTTTGATAGTCTGATGCCCTTTGAAAAGCATCCATCAATACCTGGTCAACACCCATCCTTGTATCCGGAAAGCGTGTATTGCCTTGTGTGCTTGAACTTCTCTTTACGTTCTCACCCAATGCGAATTTTATGAATCCGTCAGCGCCTGCGAATTTTATGTCATTGTCATCCGCACCCCAGCGTAATTTTATCAATTGGGTTTGGCCGCCGATGGTATTGGCAGAACCATGTAGTATATGAGAAGTTGTTACGCCGCCACTCAACTGGCGGTAAATATTTATGTCCTCCGGGTTAAGGTTATCACTGATCCTTACTTCCGAGGTTATGCTTTGCCCGCCTTCATTAATGGAAGCTACAGCAATATGCGAATGCTCATCAATGATCCCTGCAGTCAGGTGCTTACCCGTTCCGTCAATTATTCTTGCTGTTGCATCAGAAAGATTTTTACCGACAGATGTTATCTTTCCATTCTTCACCAATACATCGGTAGCTTCAAGCTTACCTTCTTTTTCACTGGTCCATACCGTTGCATTTTTAATTAAGATGTTTTCCTGCCTGGGCATTTCTTCCCAGCCATAACTTATGAATGGATAGGTAACTTTCCCCAGCACCAGCGGTTGTTTGGGCCTTATGCTATCTGCTTTTGGTTCAGCTTTTTTATCGAATGTGGCTGTCCAGGTAAATGGATTTCCCTGTGCATCCCGCCCGGTTCCATTCCATGTTGTACCTGTTACGGCACCGCTTAAAATTGTTTCTCTTGCATTTTGTCCACGCCCTTCAGTATAACTCAGTTTTACCAGTTTACCATCATAGCTGTATTTTCCAGTGAGGGTATCCTTACTGATAAAATTTGCAACGCCTGCATCTTTCAGGTCGAGCGTAAAGGCTTTGGTGCCTGTGGTTGTGTTCGCAATTAAATTATAGGTGCCTTTTGCCTCATACCAGTTCTCATCCTTAACAGGATTTTTTAT
>DATHEH010000171.1:0-8308 GCA_035318685.1 Ferruginibacter sp. | reverse complement strand
TCATTTTTTAATTTACGATCGGGTGCTCTTTGTATTTATCTACCAGGTGGCCTGCCATACGGAGCAAAGTTAACTCATCTGTTTTTTTGGTCATAATCTGTAAGCCAAACGGCATCCCGTTACTGTGTTTAAATAAAGGAACTGAAATACCCGGTATGCCGGTCAAATTGGCAAACACCGTAAATATATCTGCTAAATACATCGCAATGGGATCATTATCCTTATCACCGATCCCAAATGCAGTACCCGGGCTTGTTGGCATTATAACTGCGTCAAACTGAGCAAATACTGCACCCGTTTTGTCAACCAGCAGCCTTCTTACCTGTTGCGCCTTGTTAAAATATGCATCGTAATAGCCACTGCTCAAAACAAAGGTACCGAGCATGATCCTGCGCTGCACTTCTTTACCAAAACCCTCACTCCGCGTTTGCTTATAAAAATCTGTTAATTCTTTTATACCGGCGCTGGTTTGATAACCAAATCTTACGCCGTCATACCTGCTGAGGTTACTGCTTGCTTCAGCAGTAGTAAGTACATAGTATGCAGGAACGACATAATCGAGCAGATCAAATTCAACAGCGTCTACTTTATGTCCGTCTTCCTTTAATTTATCCAAAAGAGCAAGTATAGCATGCCTGATCTCTGAATCCAATGAAGGATGGTATAGTGCTTCTTTAAAATACGCTATGCGATATTTTGTTCCGGGTGATGGCAAAGTTGAAAAATCATTAACAGCTCCCGGTAAAGTTGTGCTGTCGTAATCATCGGCACCGTTCATTATTTCCAATAGTAAACCAATATCACCTACTGTTTTACCAAATATCCCCACCTGGTCAAATGAAGAAGCATAAGCGATCAAACCATACCGCGATATTCTGCCGTAACCTGGCTTAAATCCCAGGATACCACAAAAGTCTGCGGGTTGTCTTACTGAACCACCTGTATCACTTCCCAGGCTTGCCATACACAACCCGGCCTGAACAGCAACTGCACTGCCACCTGATGAACCGCCGGGTACTTTGGTTCTGTCTAAAGCATTGAGCACATTTCCATATACCGAGTTCTCGTTGGAACTGCCCATTGCAAATTCATCGCAATTGCAGCTGCCGATTATTATCGCATCCTCATCAAGCAGGCGCTGAACCGCTGTTGCGGTATAAAGACTTTTAAATCCTTCGAGTATTTTTGATGCTGCTGTAACCACATGGTCTTTATAACAGATCACATCTTTGATAGCGATCACTACCCCATGGAGTTTTTTGAGAGGCCCGCCTTTTTTTCTCTTTTCATCAAGCAAAGCGGCCTGCTGCAGGGCCTCAGTAGCATAGGTTTCGGTAAAGGCATTAAGGGTCTTGTTCTTTTCTATTTCCTGCAGGTAATGGTTAACCACCGCAACGCAATTAGTGTTGTTGTTGCTAAGGTCATTTTGGTATTGCTTTATATCCCTGAATAAAAACATAATAGGTCGATACAAGAAGCTTGATATGAGATCGGCTGAAGTGTGCCCATATTAACCGGGTTCACTTCAGCCGAAATACAGGAATACTTATCTCCTGGTTTAAATATTTATGATTTGCTGGTATTCGTATCCTTCTCTTTCATTCCTTCCTCGATCTCGCTCTTCACATTATTCTTTGCATCATTGAATTCACGCATACCCCGGCCAATTCCCCTCATCAGTTCCGGTATCTTTTTACCACCAAACATCAGTAATACTACAATGATGATAAGTATCCACTCACTGCCACCCGGCATTGATAATAAAAGAACGGCATTCAAAAATGATATTGTCATAATAAAAGTTTAGACAGCAAAGATAAATCAAATAATCAGTAGCCTTGTCAATTAATGAAACAAAGTTAACTGTTGATTAACCAGGCAATAAATGCATACGAATTTTTATCAGCGAACGTAACTTCTGCCACATTTGGCCCTGCCATTGGCAGCTTGTTCGGGAGAAATACCCCTTGCACAGGAAGCTAAAAAAATAACGGTGATCGATACGATCAGGGAAAGAACAATCCTTCTCATGGTTAACGGTTTAAAAATTAAAAGTTAAGTGTTAATTAACTCCAGGGGTAGAGGTTCTTTTCGAGAGGATTGTGGTTTTGTATATGCGTAAACATAGCAATTATAATACCATTGTCATAATTTTTTGAAACAAAAAAAACGAAAAATATCATTTTTCGCTTGTAAAATATTGTAAATCAATAACTTATTTTTTAGCCACTGCCATTCTTTTTTCCCTGATACGTGCGCTTTTTCCGCTTCTTTCACGCAGGTAATACAGTTTTGCACGGCTTACTTTACCTACTTTATTCAATACAATGCTGTCGATATTTGGAGAAAAGACAGGGAACAAACGTTCAACCCCAACCCCATCACTCATCTTACGTACTGTAAATGAAGCTGTTGCACCAACTCCCTGGCGCTTGATCACATCGCCTTTAAAGCTTTGGATACGCTCTTTAGTACCTTCCAGGATCTTATAATTTACTGTGATATTATCACCTGCTTTAAATTTCGGGAGCGTGGTTTTGGTTGCCAACTGCTCATGAACAAAGTCTATTGCGTTCATAATTCTTATTTTTTACGGACGGCAAAGGTAGGGGAAAGTTTTTGGTTTACACAAAAAATGTCGCCGTTTTACAGCTAAAATCAAAAAAATAGCCCCACATAATGAAAGCCTTAAAAATGGTAACTAATCACTGCCATGCCTACAGATCCAATAACAATACGGTAGTAATTGCGGTGTTTTACCGGGTCAAAAGTATTGGTATTGGTTATAAAAAAATGATAATAATTAAGAGAAGCTTCGGTAGAAAGGGAGATTCTCTCATTAAAAAAGTATTGAACCCCGAATAAAGGGCTCACTCCCAAACGGGAGGTTATCGTAGGCACAGCGTTAGATTTGAAATAAGAATAGGAAAGGTCCAAACCATAATATAAGACCCAGCTTTTGGTCCTTTTATTTTTTTGTATTCCCAGTTTTATATCCGGGTATTTCCCATCACTTTCCCCGTTGCTGATATCTAAATTCAATCCCACCCTTAGTGCTGTCTTCCTATTTACATTGTACCTGTAATTCAAAAGATAGGATTGTGTATTTCGCTTGATAAAAGTGAGGGCATTGGCAATATCAATACCTGCTTCGTGTTTTTTTAACTCCTTGTTTGTATCCTGGCTGTATCCTTTTGAAGCAACCGCCAATAAAATGATGCAGGTAAAAACAGTTTTTTTTAAAAAATTTATCATGGATAATAAATTAGCCTTGACTTTGATGATTAAAAACTGTTATTAAAACCAGTTATCAACTTCATTGCCGAAGTAAGGGCGCAATATGTTTTTTAATTGTGTTGTAAATGGATCGTTGAAAACTGCAACATCCTCGTTGGTGCCATCTTTATAATAAATATATACTTTTCTTGACCCGTTTACATCTTTAAATTTAAGCTCCCCGATCTTAAAAATGCCTTTAAATACGTTACAGCTAATGGAGTTATTAAGGTTCGTGGTAGTTGGGTTGCTTATTGCATAATAGGTCTTTGCATCCCAGTCCAGTTTAATATTGAAATCAGCTTTTGTATAGGTAGCTTCTACTTTTGACAGGTCGTCTTCTATATCCAGATTATTATAATCATCATTTAAAAAGGTAACCTTACTATCTATAACAGATCCGCAATCGCCGCCCAGCTCCACTTTTACTGAAAATTGGGTATTCAAAAGCCTTGTTATGGTAAATTTATAGGTGTGTGGCTTTAATGTAATACTGCAAACAACACTAATTGGCGAAGGGAAATTGCCGCTGCTAAATACACCGGTAGCATCAATATTCACCAGTTCCACATTATCTTTTAATAATGTAGCTTTTATAGCTGTTGGCAGGTAGATATTCTTTGCATTAGCCTGGTATAAGCCATCGGTATATGTTGTAAACCTGATATTTACATTGTTTGTTGTTTTGGAAGGATCTGAAGGAAAGTTAACATAGATCCCTGTTGAAGAACTTGTCTTGGTAAACTGTTTTGTTACCCTGTTCCAATCATAAGTTCCTCGGTATGCCGCAAAATCAAATTTGCTGTTATTGGGATCAAGTTGAATGCTACCCATCGTCAGGTCCAATGCATCCGTCATCTCATTTATCCATGTCTCGTTACCAACTGTATTATTGGATATGGCTAAAAAAGTAATTAATGTTTGGGAAAATTCACCGTCGCGTATACCTTTTATACAATTAATAGTGTTGTTATACATTGTATTAATAAAGGCCTTGTCCTCCGTAACTGTCGTATTGCCGATAGGGCTCACATCGGATGATTTTTGGCAGGCAAAAAAGGTAGAAGTCAAAATAAGGAAAGCAGCAAAAAAAGAAAGAAAACGTTTCATTAAAGTTAGTTTTAGTGATTATTAACAAGTAGGCTAAACGATACGGAATGATTGTTTTGGTAAACAAATATATGTTAAAACTACGTGGCCCATAACGAAAAAGAAAGCCACAAGATTGTAGAAGTATTTAAAAACGGCTAAATAATGTCAAAATCGATCAAAATTCTTTATATAAACGACAAATCCGGCAAGTAATACCTGCCGGATTGAAAACTATTTAGAAAATTTATAAGCGAACAACATCTATCTTGCTACGTTCACACTTCTTTTTTCCCTTATTACGGTTACTTTGATCTGGCCCGGGAACGTCATTTCCGTCTGTATCTTTTGTGCTATGTCAAAGCTCAGCTTGTCGCTGTCGCCATCCGTTACCTTATCTGCTTCTACTATCACCCTTAACTCTCTTCCTGCCTGGATAGCGTAAGCCTTTTCCACGCCGGTATATGCCATTGCCAAATTCTCAAGGTCTTTAATGCGCTGGATATACTGCTGCATGATCTCCCTCCTTGCGCCCGGCCTTGCGCCGCTGATAGCATCACAGGCCTGGATAATAGGAGAGATGACGTATTGCATTTCCATTTCATCATGGTGGGCGCCGATAGCATTTACTACTGCAGGGTTCTCACCATATTTCTCCGCCAGTTTTGCCCCTAATAATGCGTGGCTTAATTCTGTTTCTTCATCGGGTACTTTTCCAATATCGTGTAATAAGCCGGCCCTTTTTGCCAATTTGGGGTTCATACCCAGTTCAGCCGCCATGATTGAGCAAAGATTGGCTGTTTCCCGGCTGTGCATCAACAGGTTTTGACCATAAGAAGAACGGAAACGCATACGGCCAACCATTCTTATCAATTCTTTATGCAGGCCATGAACACCAAGTTCCATTGCAGTTCGCTCACCTATTTCCATTACCTGATCATCAAGCTGCTTCTTTGTTTTTTCAACTACTTCTTCAATACGTGCCGGGTGAATACGTCCATCTGCCACAAGGCGTTGAAGCGATAAACGTGCGATCTCCCTGCGCAAAGGGTCAAAAGAGGAAAGAACAATGGCTTCCGGTGTATCGTCCACTATCAGGTCTACCCCGGTAGCGGCTTCAATTGCCCGGATATTACGGCCCTCACGGCCAATGATAGAACCTTTTATCTCATCACTCTCCAGGTTAAAGACGGTAATGGCATTTTCAATAGCTGCTTCTGCCGCTGTACGCTGGATGGTTTGAATAACTATTTTACGGGCTTCTTTATTGGCTTTTAACTTGGCTTCTTCGATGATCTCCTGCTGAATGACCAATGCCCTGGTATGGGCTTCCTGCTTAAGGCTTTCAATTAACTGGGCCTTTGCATCTTCGGCAGAAAGACCGGCTACTTTTTCAAGCCTGCGGATATGCTCTTCCTGGTGTTTTTCCAATTCAGTACGCTTGATATTAACTACCTCTATCTGGCGATTCAGCGTTTCTTTGATAGCTTCATTGTCCTTTATCTGCTTTTCAAGGTTCTGGTCCTTTTGATTAAGTGATTGCTCTTTCTGTTTGATACGGCTTTCTCCTTCAACGATCTTTTGATTGCGTTGCATCACGTCCCTGTCATGGTCCGACTTAAGTTGTACAAACTTTTCCTTAGCCTCTAAAAGTTTCTCTTTTTTGAGATTTTCAGCTTGTAATTGTCCGTCGGCGATAATCTTTTGAGCCTGTTGCTCTGCTTCTTCTATTTGTTTTTTTGTATTTTTTGCAAAGACCAGTTTACCCAGTATTATGCCTATGATCAGTGCGGCTGCACCAATGATAATGTATAGTATTATCGGTTCCATTGAATGTTTCTGTTTTAGTTCGGTTCAAAATCATATATATCTTCTCAGTATAAGTAAGCGGAAGATGTTTAATTAACGAAGATAAGTAATTTGTTTGGAGAATTTTCGGGGTGATGATGGGGAAGAGAGGTTAGGTTTAAAGAACAGAGTTCTAAAGGGCCTTGTCTAACTGTTGCTCAATTTTCTGTAAAGCTTCGGCCATTTCATTCTCTAAAGCGGGATTACTGTCAGAACCGCCCTGTGTAGTATGCCAGATCAATACCATTGCAATGTAATCCTGCATGTCCTTACCCGCAAATTGGGTCTTGAATTCGATGATCTTGTCATTGACGGTCTTTAAAGTACGACGGATCACTTCCTCGTCTTTCGGACTTGTCTTGATCCTGTAAGACCTGTCACCGATCACAATATTTATGGGTATTAACTCAGACATGTTTATTCACTTAATATACCAATGCATTTATCGATCTCCCTGATGTACTGGTTGATGTTCTTTTCAAATTCTTTTTTATCGGTTTCATTCATTTGTCCCGCCACAGCTTTTAAAACAGATACCTGCTCCTGCAGTGTTACAATCTGCTGGTTAGCTTTTTCCTTTGCCTGCTTCAGCTCTTCAATAAAAATGCTTTGCCGCTCATTGTCTTTTTGCAATGACTGGTGCTTCTTCAGCAATAGCTGGAGCTTATCATTGATCCTTTTGATATTTTTTTCCAGGTCACTCATGCCCCTAAATCCCCTAAAGGGGACTTTGATGTATAATTAATTTAATAATTTTTATTAATGCAGCGACTTTCTTACTTCCTGATATCTGCATTTAATTCTTTTTCGTAAGATGAGATGATCTTACTCATCATGCCATCAATCTCTTTATCGGTCAGGGTTTTTTCTTCATCTAAAAAAGTAAAACTGATCGCCAGGGATTTTTTGTCCACCCCAATCTTATCACTTTCAAATATGTCGAACAAACTAACTGATCTTAATTTATTCAGTTTGGTTGCATAGGTGGCTCTTTCAACCTCTTCAAATCTTAATCCTTTCTCCACTACGATGGCAAGGTCCCTTTGCACGGCCGGGTATTTAGAAACCCCGGTATATTGTATCTGTACCTTACTGTTCAATTTCAAAAGCCTGTCCCAATCCAGGTCAGCAAAAAACACGGGTTGCTTAATATCAAACCTGTCCAGCATTTCATTACTCACCATTCCAATAGAAGCCACAGTTTCATTGTTTACCTTAGCCTGCAAAGAGGCTGATAAGCCGTGAATTTCCTGCTGAATATAGTCATTAATTTTTAGCCCGAGAATGTTTATGATCTTCTCAAACACAGCTTTTAAGAAATAAAAATCCGTTTTCCCGGCTTTGTTTTTCCAACCGGCCGCTGCTTCATTCCCGGTTATATAAACCGCCAAATGGTTATTTTCAATATACCCGCCGGTTTCATTAACAGCATAGGCCTTGCCAAATTCAAAGAACTTTAGGTCATTGTTCTTCCTGTTCAAATTATAGGAAATGGCCTCCAGCCCGGGTTCCATCATGGAGGGGCGCATTATGTTCAATTCCTCGCTCAGGTTGTTTATCATTTTCACTGACCTTTGCAGAACGGCGTCATTAAAATAAGCGCTGTTGGTAATGGAATTGGTAAATATCTCATTGAAACCCGACCCCGCCAGGTATTCAGAAATTTTTTCAGCATAAGCAGCTTCGTGAGCAAGTGTTTCCACTGAAGGAGCAATAGTGATCATCTGTGGTATCTCAACGTTGTCCAGCCCATCTATCCGCATTATTTCTTCCACGATGTCTGCAGCAATACTGATATCAGGTTTACTGTAAGGAACAGCCACCCTCATTTCATCAGCGCCTTCTTTCAAAAGCTCAAAGCCCAAACTGCTTAAAATGTTTTTGATGGTATCGCCATGATAATTCTTGCCGCTTAATTTTTTCAGGTAATGATATTTTAGGGCCACCTCGGTTTTTTCTTTTGGCGCCGGGTAAATATCCACGATATCGCTGGCGATCTCTCCGCCTGCAATTTCTTTGATCATGATCGCAGCTCTTTTCAAAACATTTACGGTATTACTTATGTCAACACCTTTTTCAAAACGGGTAGCGGCAT
>DATHEH010000170.1:0-7369 GCA_035318685.1 Ferruginibacter sp. | reverse complement strand
CTTCTTTCAACTATTCTATCAATGCGGGCAATGTTGCCGATATGTTCCAGAACCTCCGTGTTGGTGTAAAGGAAATGGAGCAGGGCTGGCTGAAGAATGCCATCGTTGGCTCTGTGAATGATGTTGCCAACAGGTACACGGTCGATTCTATCTTTAACCATCGTGAAGAGTTTGAATCGGATATCGTTAAGGAATGTAATAAGCGTGTTTCAAAATGGTTCAATGTATCGCAGCTGCGTACCAATATCATTCCCCCGCAGGAGATATCAGAATCGATCGTTGCAAAAACAAGGGCCATCCAGGAAGTGCAGGTGGCCGAGAACAGGCGCCAGGTAGCGGTTGCGGACGCAGAAAGAAAAATTGCAGAAGCCCGTGGTGATTCAGCACAGGCAGTTATCCAGGCAGCCGGCCGTGCAGAAGCTATTAAAAAAGAACAGCTTTCATTAACACCCTTATACATTGATTATATCAAAGTGCAAAAGTGGAGCGGACAGGTGCCTACTACCGTAGCAGGAAACAATTCAGGCTTTATCATGCAATTGCCAAAAGACGGTAATTAATAAGATGACAATAGCTTCACGTATAATACTTATTCTTGCTCTGGCATCAACAGGCTATGGATACTGGGGTGCATTTACAAAGTCGGGAAACAAAGTGTATGATGAGATGGATGGGTTCTACCCGTTCTTTATAATGATCGCAGGTTTGGTCCTGTTGCTTGTTTTTTTGGTAATGCTTTTTATTATGAAACGTAAAGCAAAACGTTGATCAGTTGCTCCCGTTAATCCGTTAATCCGTGGGAGTTCAATAAGCGTGATCCATATAATTTGACCCGGAGAAACCAATCCTGAGGTGATAGTGCCTGAGAGCAGAATTACCAATGTATAGTTTATAGTAGTACCAATCTTCATGGCCATTTGAATGCGGCAGTTCAAAAAATTACGAATGTCCAATTCTCCATGCGCAATGTTCAATTCATAAATGTCCGAGCCATATTATACGTTTATTTTCCCTTCTACAGAATCATCCATCGTTTTACCGATCGCAGCACCAATCATTGTCTTAACAAAGGCCACCACATTACCGTGTTTGGTATCCCAATAATAACCTTCTGATGGTGCTACTTTTATTACGGTTATCCCAGGATCATCCACACCTCCGGTGAACCAGGCTTTTACCATGGGGTTCCATAATTCTTTGATCATGGCTTTGTCTTTACTGATACTTGCTGTGCCATACAGGGTTAAAAAATCTGAATGGTCAGATCCGCGGAAAAGCATTTGTACGGCAGGATTGGTTTTTATCTCTGCGTTCTTATTACTATCCACCGCACTGAGAAACCAGAGGTTACCTTCATCGTCTGTTTTTTGTACCGACATGGGCCTGGTCACAAAACTTTTATTGGTGTGTATCCTGGTACAAAAAAAACAGGTGTCATTCTTTTTAATAAGCTCCTGTATCTTTTTTTTCGCTGTGTCGCCTGCAAGGTCTTCGTAATTGTCTTCCTGTTGATTTTTATTTATGCTGTCCATTAGTAAAATGTTTTGTATAACCATTTCAAATATTGGTCCACTATAAAAACCGGGGCATTTTTTTTAATGGCCAGTCCCCTTTTAAAATGCGGTTAAACAAAGAGTGGTACAATTGTTCGTAAACTGAGGAAATAAATACACGGAAATGACCCGGCCGTTTCATCTCTTTCATGTAAATCAAGATGAGGATCAGTCCGGAATTCAGGGTACGGTTATTGAACTACTTTGTTCATATCAAAATATAACAACATGATCAATCAAAGAAAATTCGGCGTTTGGATGGATTCAGAGCATGCCACGATCGTAAGAACCGTGGACCATAAACCCGGAGCGCTGGAAATAATAGCGCATATTAACAGGGAAGAAGTTGCTGCAACTCCACTCAATAAGTATGAGAACAAGCAAAAGAAAATGCTGCAGTTGAAGTTTTTTAAGGAGATAGCAACCCACCTGGAAAACCCAACGCACCTGCATGCAACTGGCACCGGGCAGGTTCAGGAACAGTTTCTTCGTTACCTGGCAGAAACGCCACAGTTCAATAAAACGATAATGGAAGAATCCACTGCCAGCAGGATGAGTGATGAAAGGTTGATGGAATATTTTGAGGAAAAATTTAAATTAAAAGCCGCCTCACATTTGTGAGACGGCCCCATCATGCTTAACCAAACCGGTAATTATTATTTGGCTGAAACCAGTTTATATATTTTTCCTGATGTTCCTGTTGGTCCTAAAATAGTGGAAACAGCAAGGTATATCTCCCCGTTATTATCCTGCCCGAATCCTTTAAGGTAATACCCGATATCATTAGGAGAGTTTTTTAAAGATATTTCTGTGTGTGACCAAAGACCGGCACCTCCCGGCTGGGCCATAAACAATTCACCGTTCGGAGTTGTGGGTGTTTGAGAAAAAGTACCGAACACATATTTGCCCTGTAAACCGGGAATAGAATGTCCACGGTAAACATTTCCCCCGATTACTGTGGTGGCTATTCCTCCTTCGGGGTTAAGCCAGTTGTTCAACTGTATGACCGGGTCAATAAGATGGTTACCATACACATCCACACCCGGGCAGTTTTCCACTTCCTCTAAATTATGGGCTGCGTTAAAACATTCAGTTCCTTCCTTAACATTCCATCCATAGTTACCGCCCTTTGTTACCACTGAAACTTCTTCATAAAGTGATTGTCCGGCATCACCCACATACAACCGGCGGGAACCGCTCATATCAAAAGAGAAGCGATAGGGATTGCGGAAGCCATAAGCATATATTTCATCGAGGCCCGGCTTGCCAACAAAAGGATTATCGGCAGGGATACCATAAGGGCTGCCGCTGTTGACATCGATACGAAGAATATTTCCAAAAAGATTTGCCTCTATATCCTGCCCGTTACCGCCGGCATTAAATGCATACCAGTCTTCAACATGCCCGGGTGCTACATCATTTGCGGCGCCGCCATCACCGATAGCAATGTATAAATATCCATCGGGTCCAAATGCAATCGTTCCCCCGTTATGGTTCGACTGCGGATCATCCAGGTTTAAAAGATGTCTTTCCGTGCTCATATCTGCCAGGTTAGGGTTTGAAGCGGAAACACGGAATTCTGAAATGCGGCTAAGGTTATTCCATAATACACCAGGGGCAGGGCCCCCGGCCCTTGGCGCAAGCTGGTAATAAACATAGAATTTTCCATTGCTGTTGTAATTGGGATGAAAAGCAAGACCCAGTAAACCTTTTTCGTCATAGCCGGGCGATAGGGTCACCAGCGTACTACTTAGGTCCAGGAATGGAACAGGCAGCTTGTTTCCACTGCCATCAATGATCCATATCTTTCCTACCTGGTCTATTACAAATAAACGGTTGCTGTTATCCGGTACAGCAACAACTCCCAGCGGGGATACAAAACCATCTGCTACAAGTTGTTTATCAACCGCGAGGCTGTTCCCCGGTTTTAAAATACCCGCTTCAGACTGGTCAATACCGGGCGGAGTTTTAATACCGGGATCCAGTTTATTACAGGCGAGATAAAAAACTGCAGTGCAGAGTAAAAGAACAACAGCCATCCTGAGGCTGCTGTGGATCGGTTTGCTTTTTTTGATCATGATTTAAAAATTTAAGATGAAAGAAAAAACGGGATAACCGATTCACGTTTGTTGTCAGGGGGGCCTGTGCAGATCTCACAGGATCTTTTTTTATAATCGCTTTTATGAAGCAAAAGGTTGGCAGGAAGGGGAACAATTTTTTTAGAATCAACTTATTGAAAACCGGTATTTATAAGGCCGGCCTTCCGGGGCAGTTGTTTCATAGGTTAACATATCGATCATCTTTTTGCAAGGCTGGTAATGACAAATCATTAATTTCGGGTTATTATTAAAACATAAAGATCCCGGTCATTAAATGAAAGCTGGTACACATAATAAAAGAGCCTGGTACGTGATCAATGGCATCACCGTTTACAGGATCGTGGCTGCTCCTTTTTTACTGATTCTTCTTTTTACCGGCTACCTCGATATTTTTAAATGGCTGCTGGGTGTAAGTTTTTTTACCGACCTGATCGACGGGTTTCTTGCAAGGAAATATAAAGTAGCCAGCGTTATAGGCACCCGGCTTGATTCCATTGGCGATGACCTCACCGTACTTGTCGGTATGACGGGCCTGTTCGTTTTAAAATGGGATTTCATTAAAGAGCAAAAAAACTGGTTCATCATTCTTTTTTTACTGTTCCTCGTGCAGATCACTTATGCATTTAGCCGCTATAAAAAGATGACCAGCTTTCATACCTGGCTGGCAAAAACAGCGGCATTGTTCCAGGGTGTTTTCCTTATCCTTGTTTTCTTTACAGATGAACCCAATAAGATCCTATTCTATGCGGCGGTTATCATTACCATGCTGGAACTGGTTGAAGAGATCATACTGGTGGGCATGTTACCACAATGGGAAACTAATGTGAAAGGGATCTGGTGGGTAATGAAAAAGAAATAGATTATTACATACATTTTTTGCCTCCGGCAAAAATTTTTACCACAGATTAAGCGGATTAATACACAGCTAACACTGATATGTCAGTGTTAGCTGTGAAAAATATCTGTGGTGATCTGTGGTAAAAAATCAATAATGTGCAATAGGATCTGGTATACCATCAGGATCCTCCTTTGCCGTACCTGATGATGTTAAAGACCTCCCTTTTAATAAGAGCAATCCTGCCACGTGCGGTGCAGCCATTGAGGTTCCGCTAAGGTAAGCATAGCGTCCCTGTGAATAAGTTGAAAGTATCCTTACACCCGGTGCTGCATAATCAACCACGTCATTACCATAATTTGAAAACAATGCAAACCTGTCGAGGCTATCGATAGCCGATACGGTAAAAATGTTAGCGCCGTTTGTATTGGCCGGCGAATATTTATTGGCGGGTTCGGCTTTATTACCTGCCGCAATAGCAATAAAAATACCGCGGCTGGCCGTATTCTGTACTTCCTGGTTAAGCACTGCCGAGGTTATTTCTTCACCAAGGCTCATGTTAACCACATCGCCTGCAGATGCATTTGTATTTACATAAGCAAGCGCCTGTATGATGGAAGAAACTGTTCCGGTTCCTTCTGCATTCAAAACCCTTAGCGATATTAATGTAGCGCCGGATGCAACACCCAGGACGCCGATGGCATTATTGTTACCGCCAATGATACCTGCTACGTGGGTACCATGACCGTGCTCGTCATCAGGCGAAGCATTACCGGTAAGGAATGACTTGCTTTTTGTTGCATCAACGGTAAGATCAGGGTGGTCCATATCAATACCTGAATCTATGATCCAGGCCCTCTTGCCCCTGCCATCGCCATAACCAACACGGCTGATATTCCAGGTGATGAGTCGTGGCTCAGCAATGGTAAAACAATTACCCAGTGCCACTATACGGTCGGGCTCAACTATATTTACTGCAGGATCGCTACGCAACTTTTGCGCTTCCTCATTATTTAATTTCGCTACGAAGCCACCGCGTTCGCCGCCAAAGACCTCTTTCATTTTTTCTTCCGGGATATCATTGCGTTCAAGGACGTTCTCACTAATGGTTTCCATAGCACTAACCCCGGTGGTTCTGTTCACAGAACCCGCATTATAACCCACGATATACTGACCCGGGATGATATCGCCATTTTTAACAGAAGTACCAACCACGCATTCATTAGGATCTTCCACCAGTGGTGCGGAACTTGCCGTTGTTGTTTCTTTTTTACATGATGTTACAAGGAGAGCGCTTCCTGCTGCGAGGAGCAATACTAAACTTATTTTTTTCATAGGTCTACCTATTAGAGAAAATAGTGCCAGCAGTCTTATTTGAGGGGCTTCAGCCGGAGCTTTAACAGGTTTTTGTGTCTTCTTTAACGCAAGTCTAAAAATGGGAGGTTTAAATGTAGAAAGGCTACTACTCCGGTATCCCTAATTATTTTTTTATTTTTCTTTTGTATTGATAGGTAAGGTTAGACCACGGGAGGGTTATTTTCAATAATTTCAATAAGGATTTTTATATCAGCCCTCAGCGTGTTATTTGCACCTTTTAAAAATCGTTCTTTGTCCTTTTTGGTGGTAACTGATTTAGCTGCTGAAAATAAAATATCAATATCATCAGCCCTCTCAACTAATCCAGATGTTAAATTTCTATACTCTAAATCCCTACTCGCAACATCAGCTAATATTGGCAGATACTTTTGAAATATTTTCCGCAAATCTTCTTCCGTTCCATATCCGGGAAGTGGAACGTCAATATAAAGTTTTCTTAACCTGGTTAATTCCTCAGCCATTTAACTTTTTAATACCACATATTATGCCAAATAAAGATGTGTTTAAGCCCTACTTATTTTAATCTCTTTTTTATCTTTTGTCGTGGGTTTAGAATTACCTGATACAAAGGCTTATTTAATGCTTCTTTTAGCTGACTTTCTTTTTACTGCTTTGCCCTGGGTTTGCCAATGCTTTGGCTAATTGTACGGTTCATTAAAGTATTAACGATTTAAGCGGTAAAAATGAGAAATGATATTTATTTACAGCAAAATGGGCGATAAAGACTGCAAGGAAAGCTATCTTTTTTTTTCGGGGTGTTGTTTTAAAAGCCTACCTTGAAAGGACTCACACTAATCTTTCAATCAACTACAATGCAGGAAGACCTTAATACTCTGGATATCCAGAGATTATTGGATATGCTCCATCATCATAATGATGAATACGCAATACTAATGGTACAGGGAACTCAAAGTGAGTTTGATATTTGCAGGTATAGGATTATGCAAATTCAGCAAGAACTAAACCTACGAAAACAGACTGAAGTAATTAGCTGAAAGACCCAAAGGCTGCAAGTTGAAGCCTTTTATATTGATCTATTCGCCGGTTTTTACACCCGCGTCTTCATCTTGAAATACTTCCTGGTAGCCGTCCCGGCTTTTTAATTCAGCTGTTAAAAGTTCAATATGGGTTTCTACTAACTTCTTTTTGGATACATCAGTATCTGTCTTACATAAGTCTATATAATACGCTGCATCCTTCATAAGCATTTCAACCAGATCGGCCGATGAGACGCTTGTTAAATCTTGTTGCATTGTGCAAAAATATAGCGTTATTAATTTAATTATGTTGCCGGGAAAAACAATTTTTTTTCCGTGGTCTAACAGAATAACGTTACCACAACTATCAGTATGCAGGGATTTTGGGCTGCCCATTTGTTACTTCTAAGGGGTTTGAAAAATTGGGACATCAAAAAAGTGACAATAACAATAAAACTGGCACGCTTTTCCCATCCTTTCCCATAAAGCACCATCATGAAAAAGATACCAACAGAAGATATAAAACCT
>DATHEH010000169.1:0-13698 GCA_035318685.1 Ferruginibacter sp. | reverse complement strand
CTGTTACATTATACTTTTTAGCGATCGCCATCAGCCTATCCATATCACAGATATTACCCAGCACATGAACCGGCATCAGGACCGGGATCCTTCTTCCATCTTTCTTATAATGACACTGACCATTTTTTTGCTCCGTCTCATTGGCTAAAAATTCTTCCAGCAGGTCAAGGTCCATTTGCCATGAACCCGGATCGGTATCGATCAAAATAGGATCGGCGCCTGTATACTTTATGGAATTGCAGGTAGCAATAAAGGTGATATTGGGTGTGATCACGTAATCCTCAGCATTTACACCCATCATGATCAAACAAATGTGCAGGGCTGTGGTACCGCTGCTGGTAGCTACTGCATACTTTGTACCTGCAAACTCAGCGCTCATTTTTTCAAACTGGTCAACATAAGCGCCAACGCTGCTTACCCAGCCTGTATCCAAACAATCTTTTACGTATTTCCATTCATTGCCGGCTATATTTGGACCACTGAGTAAAAGCATAAATTATTTTTTTCGTTGCAAATGTACCTAAAAGCAGGAGATTTTTGACTGCCACTATTAACCTTATGATGACCGTATTTTTACTTTCTCAGTTTTTTGAGATAAGTAATCGAAGGCCTTTCTGTTAAAAAATAAATGGGTATCACCAGCAGCAACGCGATCACAACTCCGGAATAGTAAGGAAGGCGGCTGTAAAAAACAAGCCGGCCGGTATATAAAGTGATCAAAGAATAAGTGAGCAGCAGCATGGGCAGGTGGTTTAGGTATAAACTGTAGCTGATATCGCCGAGTTTCATTAAAAGGTTATTTTTTCTTTTGATGAACCAGAGTATATAATCAAAAATAAAAAAAGAATAGACCAGGGTCACCATGTCTGAGAATTTTTCTGATACCATTTTATTGGAAACATTAACGGCAATAAAGAACACGGCGAGCAGGATAAGGTAAGCCATCCTGTATTTAATGACGGGGCCGGTTGAAAAATTAAAAAAATAATCGTAAAGGATAAGGCCTGCCACAAAAAATACCTGGTAGTAAAAAATATGCCAGCCTGTAATTAAAAACAACACGGCAAAAATTGCTGCGGTTATAAATTGTGCATACCTGCCCAGTTTATTATAAACCGGGAAAAGCAGGTAAAAGATCAGTTCATGCCCCAGCGACCAGTAAGCATAATTAAATCCTGCATATTCGCCATAGTCAATAAAGAAGATCGTTTTGACCACCTGTAAAAAGGAAAAACCATCATACGCATCACTTAGCCTTTCATTGTAGCCCCGGAAACTTGTATAAATATCAGGGTTGATATAATTCACGCTCACCAGGAGAACAACAATCGATATGAGCAGCGAGAACAAAAATGGCCAGTAGATCCTTATCAGCCTTAGCTTATAAAAATCAACCCACTTGTAATGATGACTGGAAAAGGAATGCTTGATAACAAAAGCAGATAAAATAAAGAATACGATCACGCATTCTTTACCGCAGGAGCTGAGCATATCCAGCGAGAAGAGAACATAATCCCATATGCTGTGCAGGCCAATCTCTTTATTATACACGGCGCCGCCAACCCAGAAGACGTATTTTGAATGAAAAAAAACAACCAGCAAGGCGGCTAACCCACGTACAATATGTAAATACCTGATGTTAGCTAAGGCTGTTTTCATTTGTAATTAGAAGAACCCAATCAATATAACTATCTGACGTTTTAAATATTCCTGAATTTTTGTGCGAATGAGTCTGTAACGATACCCGTCTTCAACAATGTATAGATCTCCTTTACGCCATCAGGAACTTTTTTTGTAATGGTAAAGCCCAGTTCATTTTTGATCTTATCAAAGTTCACCCTGTAGTCACGTGGATCTTCACTGCTGTCTACATAGATTACGTTTACATCAGGCACCACTTTGCAAACTTCTTTTATCAGCATACCTTTATTATAATTCTCTTCTGTGCTGCCTACATTAAATACGTTAGCCCTTACTTTTTCTTCCGGGCTTTCCAACACCAGCACCACAGCTCTTGCCAGGTCATCAACATGGCAATAGGGCCTCCAGAACTGTTGACCCCATATTTCCTGCTCACCATGCACCGCCGCATTCCGGGTAAATTCATTTACGGTAAGGTCAAAACGTATCCTGGGCGAAAAACCATACACCGTGCTGAAACGCAAAGCAGTGCTGCACATCGGGCTGTCTTTTTTATCTTCCAGCAAATATTTTTCAAACTTTACTTTTAACTCGGCGTATAAAGACACCGGGTTCAGTTCAGATGTTTCCACAACAAAAGAATTGGGATCAGACATCTTACCATAATTGCTGCAGGTACTGGAGAACACAAAACGCTTTACACCCGCGGCTTCAGCTTTATTAAAAAGTTGTACCGCACCATCCCAGTTTGTTTCATTTGCTTCTTCACTGAATTTCTTACACGCAGGGTCTCCTACAATTGCCGCCAAATGGGCTACAGCATCTATTCCTACCAAAGCTTTATCAACATCATCGGCGTTGCGGATATCCCCTTTCATAAATTCAAAATTGGGATCAAGCATTACATCATACAATGCATCGCCACCAAATTTCAATGAATCAAGGGCCCTTACCTGGTAGCCCTTGCCTAATAATTGCCTGACCAAAACGGAGCCGATATATCCTGCTCCACCTGTAACTAATACCTTCATAAATAATTGATTTTTGCGTTGCAAAGATAGGGAGTTGAGACTAGATACAGGATACAGGATACAGGATACAGGATACAGGATGCCGGATTTAAAACATATTGGTAAGATCATACTCTGTCAAGTATCCGGCATGAAATTTATTTTGCGGGAACACCAACTACAGTTGTATTATCGGGCACGTCCTTTACAACAACAGCTCCCGCTCCTATCATTACATTATTCCCGATAGTGATACCTTGTTTGATAACAGCGTTGGCTCCAACAAAGGTTCTGTCGCCAATTTTTACATTGCCGCACAGCACAGCACCCGGTCCAATGTGGGCAAAATCGCCAACGATACATTCATGCTCGATGATACAGCCTGTATTACATATCGCTCCCCGGCCAATTTCGGCAAGCGGGTTAATGGTAACATTTGCAGCGATCATTATTCCATGTGCAGCGATCTTTACAGAATCATCCATAATCAAAGAGGGGTGAATGGCATTGGCGGGAAGAAGATCTTTTTGTTGCAGTTTACCGAAGATCTTATTGCGGGTGTTATTATCACCGATCGCAATAAAAAAATCATTTTTCTTAAATGCTGCCAAAGCATTTTCCGAAGTTTCTGTTCCGTAATAAGAAAGGCCGAAAGGATTTAATTCTTTTTCAGCAACATCACAATAGCCAATAACATTTTTCCCCGCGGCTTTAAGAATCCCGAAAACTACAAAGGCATGCCCTGAATATCCTATTAAGATCATCTTATTTTATTAATTATCTAATTTACCAATGATTTATATGCATCCAATATATTTTGCCACATATTTTCCTGCCTGTAATCTGTCCTTACGATCGCCTGCAATCTTTTAGCCATGGTTTGCATTTCCCCGGGATAATTTAATGCATATTCCAGCAGGCTCCATAACTGCTGCTCGTCTTTGCACCCAAAGATCAACCCTGTTTCATTATTTGTAACAATGTCAATATTACCGGGAATACGGCTGCAGATCACCGGCAGTCCCATAGCGCCTGATTGTAGCAATACATTTGGAAACCCTTCACGTCGAGATGGGAAAACAAAATAATTGGCCAGGTGCATATAATACTCTACGTTATTCGTCCAGCTGATATGAAGGATGGCCTCATTTGATTCTATCTCATTTAACGTAGTGGCGGGCAGCGGATCCAATGTTGGTTCATATTCACCAACCAGGATCAGTTTTAATGACGGGCTGCTTTTTTGTAATATTTTAAACACATCTACCAGCTCAACGATACCTTTATCAGTAACCAGCCTTCCAATGCAAAGAAGGTAAATATGTTCTGCTGTATAATTGATCTGCCCTTTGATCTCATTGATGATATTTGCATCAAGTGACTCTTCATTAAACCGGTTTATATTGATACCGTTACTCGACCCCTTTCCAATTATGCGCAGTTTGTTTGGAACAGTAAGTTTGTGCTCTGTAATGAATTCAAATAATGAATTACTGTTGGGCCAAACCTGGTTCGCAGAAGCATAGGTGAGTTTTTCAACGAACTTCAGTAGCTTGTATTTGCTTCCTTTTTCCAGCATCAGGGGCAGCCCGGCAACCGTGTGGATCCTTGTTCTAACACCACATATTTTTGCAGCAAGCATTCCCAGCAATCCTGCTTTAGGTGTATGCGTATGCACAATATCGGGTCTTTCTTTGCGGAAGATGCTGATCAGTCTGAATAAACATTTAAGGTCCTGCCATGGAGTTATCTTTCTTGTCATCGGCACAACGATATGCCTGCATTGCTCCCTGCTGATCACTTCCGGTAGTTCTTTTCCATCGGCACTTATCATTAAAACATCAAAACCGTTTTCACTCATGAACCGCATCTGCCCGGGTAACAGGTAGCGCAAAGCCATGGGTACCGTTGTGATGCGGATAAGTTTTTTATTGTTGGAATTACCGGTCAAAGGCATAAGTTAACGGTGGTGAACATTTTCATTCCTCCTGGCTGCTCAAAAATAACTTCATATTATTGAAAGACAAATTAGAATTTGCGATACATTTGAATTGAATTGATGATACCAGGATTTTTCATTGGCAGTAAGGTCCGGCAGGGAGAAAAAATCAATACAGATCAATGGGTTTAACCGATATTATATTATACCCGATTTATGTCATCCTGTTTTATTTTCTCTTTAGTGCCCGGAGAAAGAATTATACCGACCCTGTTCTCCAGTTTTATCACAAGCAGGGATTCTGGATAAAAGCGCTGGCTGTCATTCCTTTCACTTTGTTCAATACCATACTGTCTCCTGGTGATTCTTACCTGTTGTTCTATGCAGAAGGATCAAACATGTACAGGCTTATCCTGGGCGACTTCTCACACGTGACATGGCTTTATTCCTCTGCTGCAGATTTTGACCAGGCTTTTTTAAGAAATTCACTCAACCTGGGTTATTTAAAGATCGAGAACAATTATATGATAGCACGCATAGTGGCCCTGCTGTCTTTTCCTGCATTTGGAAAATACCTTATCCTGAATCTTTTCTTTTCCATGATCGCTTTTTCGGGCGCCTGGCGGTTGTATCGTTTTTTTTATGAGCAATACCCACACCTGCATAAACAGTTTGCCATTGCTATCCTGTACCTGCCAACATTTGTTTTCTGGAGCGCAGGTATCCTGAAGGATCCTCTTTGCACGGCATCAATTGGCTGGATCACTTATTCTCTCTACGAGGTTTTTTATAAGAAGAAGAATCTTTTGATCAATGTTTTCATACTCATATTATTTGGTTACCTGCTATTCGTGATAAAGACGTATATATTGATCTCCTATGTGCCGTTCTTCTTTGTGTACCTCGTGCTGAAGAACGTAACACTTGTCAGGAACAGGTTGTTGCGCATTGTAATTGTACTGGGTATAATAATTTCCAGTATGGCCCTGTTTACCACGGTAACAAAGCAATTGGCCAGCACATTGACCAGTTATGGAGGCGAGGATATAACAAAGAGTGTTTCCATTTACCAGAAGGCCTACGCCGAACAGGCCGATGCTTCTTCAAATTTTTCCCTCGGGGTTGAGTTTGACGGATCTTTGTCCAGCCTTATTAAAATAGCCCCGATGGCCATTGTTGCCACACTTTACCGGCCATTCTTATGGGAATCAAAAAAAATAACCACCTTATTATCTTCTTTTGAAAGTCTTGCTACAATGCTGTTCACCCTGATCGTATTCTTTAGGGCCGGTCCCCGCAATTTCTTCAGTTCTATTCTTAAAGACCCGGTGATATTATATTGTCTCCTGTTTGCTTTGTTGTTTGCGTTGTTCGTAGGCGCTACCACGGCCAACTTCGGATCGCTGGTACGCTATAAGATCCCCTGCATGCCGTTTTATCTTATTGCTTTATTCCTGATACAGGACAGGGTGAGGAAAATAAAAAGCAGCCCGGTTACTAGCCAGACTGCGTGATTTCAGAGGGGTGTATAAGTTTAAATAAATTATGCGTTTGCGGCTCTTCTTGTACGGTAGGTAGAAAGAGAAGCCAGTATTGCTGTTCTTGTATTCTTTATATAATTGTTTATAGAACCTGTTAAAGAAAAATGGTCGTTGGTCTTTAACCTGGTTAAAATGAAGGGTGGTGTTGCTTCAAAATTATTCCTGAACGCATCTTTCACCGGCCAGATGATAAAGCCTAATTTTTTGAACTTGTCTGTTTTCTGGTAAAGCATTACGATCCCCGCAAAAGCAACTACAAAGCAGAAGTAGTGCAATAATGCCATGGCCTTGGTGCTGAATTTTGCCTTGTGTATGTGAAGGCGGTTGCGTACGTAGAAATACATTTTCCAGCCGGTAGAATAATCCCAATCCTTTTTAATAGAAAAGGCTGTTGAAGGATGGTAGTGAATACTGTTGGCAACAGTACAAACAGGTATCTCGTTACGTTTAACTATCCTGTAATAATATTCTGTTTCATCTCCCCATAAAAAGAACTTAGGTCTTGGAACGCCAACCCTTTCCACGATCCTCCTGTGCAGCATCGTTCCATTGAAAGGATGGCCAATACCTTCTATGATCTTACAATCTACTTCATCCAGTGTTTTGTATTGCTGTGTTTTCCAGACAAATGATTTTTTATCTTCTTTATCAATAACGGCGCAATTCAGCAAACGCAGGCAGCCATCATCAGCATCTAACAAATTCGCCAATGCATCTTCTTTTGGATAACCATCATCATCCATACACCATATCCAGGAATAACCCTTTTGATAGGCCCATTCAATACCGGTTGCAAAGCCACCGCTTGAACCGAGGTTCTTTTGACTGATATAAAATACGTCTGATTGTTGAGCTAACCATTGGGGGGTATCATCCGTGCTGCCATTGTTGATAACTAAGATGGCATCTAAACGACGGGTCTGGTTGCGTAAGGCAGTGATACATTCAGATAGCAGTGCCTGTCGGTTGTATGTAACAACCACAGCTATTACCTTTTCCATAGGTTTGGTAATTTGGTTTTTAATCAGGATTTATTGGACAATTATTAAACGGAAGGAGGTTCCGCTTATTGTATAAAGAAGGGGATTTTTCTTTATATCTCCTTGTTAGAGAACACGGGAGGCCTTTCTGCACTGGCTATTGCCTGCAGAAAAGATGCAGCAAAATTGAGGGCCTCGCCTATCACATGATGCATATCCATATAACGATAAGTTGCCAGTCTGCCAAGAAAAGACACGTTTTGCAGGGTTTCCGCATCACTGCGGTACTGCATGAGGAGGTTTTTGTCCTTTTCAAGCCTTTTGGGGTAATAAGGTATGTCTGAGGGTTCTGTTTCCTTACTGAACTCTTTGAAGTAAATAGTCTTATCGTGCTGCTCCCAGTTGGTAAAGAACTTATGTTCTGTTATTCTTGTATATGGCACGTCCTCATCGCAATAATTCATTTGCGAAGTACCCTGGAAGTCACCGTCGGCATATTGGGTTTCAAAAGTTACCGTTCTGTAGCCAAGGCGGCCATATTTAAAATCGAACCATGCGTCAATAGGCCCTGTATAAAACACGTGGTCGTAACCGCTGATGTCCATTGACGTTTCGAATTTTTTACTGAGTGTAACATTAATGCCCCGGAGATCGATCAATTTTTCCATTACGGCAGTATATCCATCTACCGGTATGCCTGTATAGATATTATTGTGGTAGTTATCGTCATAATTAAATCGCACGGGTATCCTTTTCAATATAGATGCGGGAAGTTCAGTTGGCTCACAGCCCCATTGTTTTTTTGTGTACCCGTAAAAAAAGGCATGGTACAGTTCCTGTCCGATAAAACGCAAAGCCTGTTCTTCAAAATTTTGCGGGTCTTCGATACTTTTATCGGCGAGTGTTTCTAAAAACGCTTTTGCTTCCTCCGGTGTAAAAGATTTTCCAAACAATTGGTTGATGGTATGCAGGTTTACGGGCAATGAATATATCTTACCGTTACTCATCGCTTTTACACGGTGTACATAGGGCCTGAACTCAACCAGGCTATTTACAAAATCCCAGATCTCTTTTTTGTCTGTATTAAAGATGTGCGGTCCATACCTGTGCACCATGATGCCTGTCTTTTCATCCCTGGATGTGTGGCAGTTGCCACCAATATGATCTCTTTCATCCCAGATGTCAACAGTGCAGTCTGAATTTTTTATGAGTTGATTGGCCAATACAGTACCTGAGAATCCTGCGCCAATTATTAGGTATTTTTTTTTCATTGAGGTATGCAAAATAAATTATTGACGCAATATGCTGTCGTAAATCGTAATATATTTTTTTACCGCCGATTCCAGTGAATAGAATTCTTTTGCTCCCTGCCTGATGCGCTCAGCTTTGAAGCCTATACCAGATGCTACTTTACCCGCGGCAGCAGCAAATTCTTCTCCATTGAATTCCTGGATAACAATCCCTGAATCATACTTTTCAACAATGGTCTCCACGTCACCAACCCCGCTGTTTGTTATCAAGGGAATTCCCATCGCCATGATCTCTCCATGTTTTGTTGGGGATGAAGACAGCTTTGAATAACAGGGTTTGATGAAGAAAACAGAATAATCACTTAAAGACAGCAGTTTGGGGACTTCTTTCCTTGTCGCTTTTTTTGTTATGACCTTATCAGCGCTTATTCCATACTTCGTTGCGGCAATGATTATCTGGTCATGCCGGTGCGGTGATATGAACAGAAGTTTTGTTGCCGGCAATCTATCACTGAGTATTTTGCAGAACTGCATCAGCTCATCGGTAAGGTACCAACCGCCGATGGATCCCAGGTAACTCACAATAAAGTCATCGCTACCGATATTCAGTTCTTTTTTTAAAGCTTCTTTTTCTACAGCATTTATTCCCGCAGGATCAAAAAGTTCAAGATCAACACTACAGGGAATGACCTCCAAAGGGATTTCTTTTTTATAACCCGGCCATTGCTGGATGATCTCCTGTGCCGCGTAGGTAAGACAAACGATACCATCACTTTTTTCTACGGCTTCTTCTTCCTTCCTTTTAAAAAAATTATAGATCATCTTATATACCGGAACTTTTGTATTCCACATGCCGCCCTCTACCCTGCTGTCTGCATAAAATTCCCGTATATCATTCAGGAATTTTATGCCCATTGTCCTTTTCATCCAAAGTCCTACCAGTGCCGGCACACCCGGACGGGTGTGTACCATGTCTATTTTATATTCCCGATGAATTTTTTTTGCAGCTTTCCTGAGTTTTGCAATGTCCAAAAGCGTAGATAATACCGGTGGGTTCTTCGTGTAGCTGATCGGTATCCATTTTATGCTATACCCGGTAAGCAGTTTTTCAACTGCCGCTTTGTTTTGACCAAAGACCCGTTTTTTCTCACAACTCAATAAAAAAATATCATATCCTGCTTTTGTAATTCCTTGTAAATAAGGTATCACCTGGCTCTGCCCGAGGGGGTCTGTCATTCCATCATAAGAGATGAATAGTATGTTTTTTGTTTGTTTGATTGTTATTATTTAAGACATTTATTGATTTCATCCTGCTAATATCTTATCAGGTACCTGAGATAGTATTTCACCCTGAAAATAACCTTATATTTAAATGAATGTATTTGACTATTGTGTTTTCTTATTTCTTCATTTTCTTTCAAGGGTATTGCGGTAACAGGTATTGAATCGGCTAATGATTCAAAATCAATTTTATGACGGCTATCCGGTAAACAGTTGGTTCCGCTGCCATCATGGCCTATATTAGATACCAGTGATTTTTGCGGATATAAACATAACCCGTCGTTTAAAAACACTACCGATTGCCATGTGGCACACCAGCTCCTTAATTTACCTTTTGCAACTGCTTTTAATCCCCAAAAAAATTCAAAAGTATGATCCATATTCAGCCGTTTGATATTGCCTTTTCGTTTAACTGCTTTCCACACCGACAGCGGATCAGGATCAAATTTATCCCAGGCCCGCTTCCAGGTTCCCCAACCCCAGGTCATGGTAAGACAATAGAAAAAAGTTGATTGTTTTACTTTAACTTCATTAAATTCCGGACTAACATAACCACTAATGTGCATGACTTCCGGATTGTTTTCATAATAATCAAGAGCATCATTCATGTAGGTTAAAAAACCCGGGCTGGCCAGGTTATCGTCTTCCATAACGATTACTCTTCCAAACTCATTTACTAATTTCGTAACCCCGTCAACCGTTGCTTTTATAATTCCTTTATTCTCCGGAGCTTCTATAATAGTAACTTCCTTGCACCATTTTTTTTCTCTTATAACTTTCTTAACTTCTGCAATCGCATTCAGCGCTTCTTCTGTTGCTCCTGGTTTTGGTCCATCTACTAAAATCCAAAGCCTGGATTCATCCGCAAGCCTGTTATTATACAAAGATTCAAGTACGAGCTTTGTGTGTTCGGGTCTGTTATAAACAAAGAGGACTATTGGTGCTAATGATCGCATCATTATATATTTTTTAAATTACTTGGTACATATAATACAAGCACAATTATCAGGATTTATTACAAACTTCAGTAGCCTTGTTAAACATTGTTTTACGTGTGCTTTTTGAAAAAATCATCACTAAAACCAAAAAAATAACGGTATTAATCAAACTTGCCAAAGCATCACCCCATATGAGAAAATACTTAACCATAAAAATACCGATAACAATCGAGCAACCAATTGAGATCAATGCCAATTTAAGGATCTTCCTTTTTTCTTTATGAAATACCAGGAAAAGAAAAACAAAATAATTCAGCGCTAATATGTAGCATGCCAATGCCACAACAAAGAAGTATTTTATACCTGGCAAATATATCTTATTGATCAAATAGAAATAAACAAATACCACAACAGCAACACATGCAAGAGACAATGCTGTAAGCATTTTAAAATAATTAATAAATATTTTTTTAACTGCCGGATATGTTGCCATTCCGCTGCCAAAGGTTGTATACAATTGGGGCTGTATAAAAAGCATAATACTTTGAGAAATAGTGCCTACCATGGCACCTAAAATACACGCAATGGCATAGATCCCCAGTTCATGTTTATCCACATTAAAAATGGCCAGGAATAATTTGTTAGTTGCCCCCAATAAAAAAATACTTAACTGAAAAACAAAAATTGGAACACCAAATTTTAATTCTTCCCAGATCAGGTGTTTTTGAAGTGAAAACTTTATAAAGTTGTTCTTTAAATAATACCATATACTGAATCCGCTTATTAACATTAACGAGATTCCAATCCCCCAAACCCTTCCAACCCAACCTTTAAAAAAGAACACGATTAATACTACAGATACGGAATACTCTACAACTGATTTAGAAATTCCTAATACAGCAAAACGCTTAACTTCATTTCGGTTTCTGATCAATATAAACAACTGTTCGCTGCAAAAAATTAAAAATGCAAGGGCAGGTATGATATAAACAAACGAAGGGGGTAGTTCAAATTTTTCCCATAATTGCCCTCTGAAAATATACAAAACCAGCGTTGCCAGCAGGGCCAGGGAGCCCGCAACAAAAAAATTAGTGGTAAACGTAACCGAAAACTCTGGTTTTGTCTTTTTAAAGTAATCGGCAGATGTAGATTGGAGCATCCCCAGGGAAATAAAAGGTGCCAGCAGTATCATATTGCTGGCAAATAAACTCAGCACACCATTGTCTTCGGGGGTAAGATAACGTGGGTTGGTAAATAACGGGATCAGCAGGAAAGAAACGCCTTTGGAAAAAAAATTCGTGAATATATAAGTCCCTACAGACCTGTAGGCAGGATTTTTTACCGCAGCTTTAACCTGGTTGACGATCGACATAAATTACCCGATGAGTTAGTTTTGCAAAAAAGTACCTATCAACCCTGCTATGCTAATTATTATTGATCCATTTATCATACCACATCTGGAACATCAGTAAATACCATATCTTTTCCGCTCTTTCTATTTTGCCGTGATAAAACGATTTTTTTATCCTTTGTATTACATCGTTGTTGAAAATATTTTGCTTTTCGATAAAAGCTGCATCAAAGTATTGGTCCACGAAGGGTTTCAGGTCATTTTGCAGCCATGTAGAAATGGGAATACCAAAGCCCATCTTAGGCCTGTCCATCATTGCTTTTGGTATGTATTTATGAACGATCTCCTTAATGATGAATTTCTTGTTGCCGTTATTGTATTTGTATTCCAGTGGTAATTGTGCGGCCCATTCAATGATGCGCTGGTCAAGAAAAGGCTCACGGCCCTCCAGGCTCACGCTCATACCTGCCCTGTCCACCTTTTGCAGGATATCATCCAGCAGGTAGGTTTGGTAATCGATCGCCATCATATAGGATAATATCGAATAGTTCTCTTCCTTCAGTTCTTTGCTGTCGAATAGGGAAGAAAGCCGGCTGGTATTTTTCCTGAACAAAGAAGCAGAGTCCTTTTCACTCATTTGCTGTGTCATACTCATTAAGATATTCCTGGCAGATGGTTCTTTTAAAAGTGACTTCACTTTTTCGTACCTGCTGTGAAACAGATATTTTTTATTCAGCACCGGTATTGAATTGGCGGGAACGGCATCCATTACAGCAGCGGCTGTTTTACGGATGAAGCCAGGTACCTTTTGGATCTTACTGCCGTACTGCGACATAAAATCATACCGGTTATACCCGGCAAATATTTCGTCGCCGGCATCTGCGGATAAGGCGACGATCACCTTTTCCCTTGCTATCCTGCTCACCAGCGTGGTAGGTATGGCGCTGCTGTCGGCAAAAGGTTCATCATAATAGAAGGGTAGTTGCGGAACTATTTCCAGTGCTTCTTTTTCTGTGCAGTAATGTTCTGTATGATCCGTACCCAAATGAGCTGCTATCTCTTTTGCGAAAGGCGCTTCATTCAAACCAGCGTCGGGAACACCAATAGTAAAGGTCTTTATCTTTTCTGTATTGTTCTTTTGAAGGATGGCAGTAACGCAACTGCTGTCGTATCCCCCGCTTAAGAAAACACCAACGGGCACATCACTTACCATCCGGTATTGGAATGCACTCGTCAATAATTTTTCTGTTTCTTCAATGGCTTCGGGAAGATCAATTTTTAATGTCGGCTTGTTATAGGCGTCATACACGCTCCAGTACTGCCGGGTTTCATAAGCTCGTTTGCTGATGTCAAATTCCAAAAAATGCCCGGGCTTTAATTTATAAGCATCATTGAATATACAATGCGGGGTGGGTACGTAACCAAACTGCATGAAAGCGGCTACCGCATCTGTGTTGATGTCCTTTACAAAAGAAGGGTGCTGCATCAAAGCCTTTAATTCAGATCCAAAAAGAAACAAACCGTCTTTCCAGTAATAAAAAAATGGCTTAACACCGGCCCTGTCGCGGCAGGCAAATAATTTTTGTTTGGCCTCATCATAAATCACAAAGGCAAACATGCCGATGAATTGCTGCAATGCCGTACTGCCCCATTCCTGGTAAGCGTGTAATATAACTTCAGAATCGCTATGGCTGTCAAATACATGGCCTTTATCTTCCAGCCGCTTTTTTATTTCAGCATAGTTATAGATCTCGCCGTTAAAACTAA
>DATHEH010000168.1:0-26746 GCA_035318685.1 Ferruginibacter sp. | reverse complement strand
TATGGAGGCAGGAGTGAATGCAGCGGCAAAAAAAAAAGTTATATCAATAGCCGACAGGAGAGAAGCCATTAAAACTGCAGTGAGCCTGGCCAACAAAGAAGATATTGTTTTGGTTGCCGGCAAGGGACATGAGAAGTACCAGGATATAAAAGGCGTGAAGACGGAGTTTGATGATAAGAAGATATTAAACGAAATGTTTGAGTTACTCGGGAAGTAACAATGGAATTGACCATGAACTAATAACCATGAACTATTAACAAATGTTCTATCACTTTTTTAAATGGCTAACAGAAGAGGGATTTACTTTCCCCGGCAGTAACCTTTGGCGCTTTACAAGCTTCAGGGTAATGCTGGCATTGCTGTTGTCATTGCTGATCACAACAGTATATGGAAAAAGGCTGATCAGGTTTTTACAAAGAAAGCAGTTGGGAGAAAGCGTACGTGACCTGGGTCTTGCAGGACAAAGTGAAAAGAAGGGTACCCCAACCATGGGTGGTATTATTATTATTCTCGCCATCATAGTGCCAACATTACTTTTCGCCAATCTTGAAAAAGTTTACGTAAGGCTGATGTTATTATGTACCGTTTGGCTGGGCATAATCGGTTTTATTGATGATTATCTGAAGATCCGTGCTAAAAGGATAGCGCTTGCAAAAGGCGTAGCCTATAAAAAAAGCGATAGCGATGGCCTGGCAGGCAAGTTTAAAATATTCGGACAGGTGATGCTTGGAATAATTGTGGGGGCTACATTATATTTTAATGACAATGTGGTTGTAAAACGCGAAGTGTATTCTGCGCAGGCAGATACTACGGTAAATCGTGGCCAAAGACAAACAACAGCAGAGTTTGATACGATAATGGTCGGCGGCAAAAGAAAAGTATTTGCTTCGGTAAAAGATGTCATTACAACGATTCCTTTTGTAAAGAACCATGAGTTCAATTATGCTAAACTACTGCCTAAAAGCCTGGAAGCCTACACTTATATTCTTTACATCATCATAGTGATATTCATTGTAACAGCCGTTTCAAACGGCGCAAATATCACGGACGGGCTGGATGGGCTTGCAACGGGTGTCAGTGCCATCATTGGTATCTGCCTTGGTGTGTTCGCTTACGTAAGTGGTTATGTAAACCTTGCCGAGTACCTCAATATCATGTACATACCCAACCTTAGTGAGTTATCCATTTTTATTGCGGCATTTGTTGGGGCATGTATCGGTTTTCTCTGGTATAATTCTTACCCGGCGCAGGTTTTTATGGGAGATACGGGCAGCCTGGCATTGGGCGGCATCATTGCAGCGCTGGCCATTATTGTGCGAAAGGAATTACTGATACCCATCTTCTGTTTTGTCTTCCTGGTAGAGAATTTAAGCGTGATCATACAGGTTACGTATTTTAAATATACCAGGAAAAAGTATGGCGAGGGACGCAGGGTATTTTTAATGAGCCCGCTTCATCATCATTACCAGAAGCTTGGTTATCATGAAAGTAAAATAGCAGTGCGATTTTGGATCATAACAATATTAAGTGTGGTAATGGCAATAGTGACGCTCAAACTGAGGTAAGAGTTTATTGGAGAACCAAACTGGGATTTTACGAGGGTATAATTCTAAGTTTTTCAATGTTGAACGGATCCATGTCCTCGAAAAACCACGGTACCCTACCGGCAACACTGCCTGTTAAATTCTATGCTATTGAAAAACCTTTTTTACTTTTTTAGAAAAAAGTAATACGAATGTAAAAACCGGATGAAGAAACGATTGGTCATATTGGGTGCGGGTGAAAGCGGGGTGGGCACTGCATTGCTGGCAAAGCAACAGGGCTACGACGTGTTTGTAAGTGACGGGGGACCGATCAGGGAAAATTATAAGATGGACCTACAGATCAACAACATCAGCTTTGAAGAAGGTCAGCACACGGCAGAGAAAATATTAAATGCTAATGAAGTGATGAAGAGTCCGGGCATACCTGAGAAGAATGAACTGGTGAAGCAAATAAGGGCAAAGGGTATCGACATCATCAGTGAAATTGAATTCGCTTACCGCTATAAAGGAAACAGTAAGATCATTGCAATAACAGGAAGTAACGGAAAAACAACAACTACGGCGCTAACCTACCATATCTGTAAAACAGGCGGCGCCGATTGTGCCATGGTGGGCAACATCGGTTACTCTTTTGCAAAACAGGTTGCCGAAGATCCAAGGCAATTATACGTAGCGGAAATAAGTTCTTTCCAGCTGGATGATATTAAAACCTTTCGCCCGGATGTAGCCGTACTCACAAATATTACCGAAGACCACCTTGACCGGTACAATTACAAAGTTGAAAATTATATAAGCAGCAAGTTCCGTGTTGCGATGAACCAGCAACCCGAAGATGTTTTTATCTATAATCTCGATGACGCAGTAACTACCAAAACGTTCAGGAATTATCCCATTAAATCAACACTAGCCCCCTTTACCATGAGTAAACAACTGCCACAAGGCGCCTACCTGCTCAACGCAAAAATGCACCTTAAATGGAAAAGCGAAGAGATGCAGATGAGTATTGAAGACTTTGCCCTGAAAGGAAAGCACAACCAATACAATAGTATGGCTGCAAGTTTAGCTGCTACAGCAGTTGATATCCGTAAGGAAAAAATAAGGGAAGCCTTACAAACTTTTGAAAGCCTCGAACACAGGATGGAAACCGTTGCCACCATTAAAAATGTTGAATTCATTAACGATAGTAAGGCAACCAACGTAAACAGCACCTGGTTTGCTTTAGAGAGTATGGAAAAACCGGTGATATTAATATTGGGCGGTGTAGATAAAGGAAATGATTATTCATTGCTTTCCGAACTGGTAAAAGAAAAGGTAAAGGCCATTGTTTGTATGGGCACCGAGAACAGGAAGATACACGAGGCATTTGGCGACATCGTGCCGCTGATGGTAAATACAAACAATGCAAAGGATGCGGTACAATCAGCATTTCATTTCGCCAATAAGGGCGACGTAGTATTGCTAAGCCCTGCCTGTGCAAGTTTTGACCTGTTCAAGAATTATGAGGACAGGGGCAACCAATTCAAGCAGGCGGTAAAAGATCTGTAATCGGCCCCCCGAGGGGAGGGATATGGAGGCGATAAAGTAAGGATTGTTAAGAAGAACAAAGAAAATAAAGCTGAATGCTTAATTATAAATGTTGAATAAAAATTAAATGCCCGGCCTCCCTCTCTTCGGGAGAGGGAACAAGGGTGAGGCTGTATGTCAGAACAGGTAAACATAAAAAACTTCTTCACACCCAACATCAGTAACATGGGTGGCAACCTGGTAAGTAAAACCAGGGGCGACCGTGTGATCTGGGGCATCGTAGTCATTCTTACCCTGGTGAGTTTGCTGGTTGTTTACAGCAGTACGGGTTCATTGGCATATAAATACAGTAAGAGCACGGAAAGTTATCTCTTTAAACAATTCGGGCTCATCATACTGGGTGTACTCATCATATATTTTGCACACCGCGTTAATTATACTATCTATTCAAGAATTGCAACACCGCTGTTCTTTATCTCCATAATATTATTGATCTATACTTATTTTTTTGGAGTGAGCCTGAATGAAGGCAAACGATGGATAGCCTTGCCTGTCATTAATATGACTTTCCAGACATCAGATATGGCGAAGCTTGCCTTATTCATGTACATGAGCCGGCAGCTTAGCCGTAAGCAGAATGTGATCAAGGATTTTAAAAAAGGATTTTTGCCGATCATTATTCCTGTTGCTGTCATTTGCTTACTAATTGCGCCGTCTAACCTTTCAACTGCAGTACTTATCGGCGGTACCAGTATCATGCTGATGTTCATCGGAAGGGTAAGCACCAAACATATCCTTATAACTATTGGTATCGCATTAATACCCGTCATCATTTTGTTCTCAGTTGCGGCAAGCACTTATGATAAAAATGAACAAAGGACAAAGGACCTGCCTGCAATTTTTTCTGTTGGTCGCGTACCTACCTGGATCGGGCGCATCCAGACTTTTATGTATAGTAAAAAGGAAGATGGAACGGAGAAGCAATACCAGATAAACCAGGCAAAAATTGCTATTGCAAAAGGTGGATGGCATGGATTAGGTCCGGGTAACAGCCAGGCAAGGAATTTTTTACCACACTCTTATAGTGATTTCATTTTTGCGATCATTCTGGAAGAGTATGGTTTGCTGGGAGGAGCTTTCATGGCCTTTGTTTACCTGCTGTTCCTGTACAGGTGTATAAGATTATATCGAAAGTGCCCTTATGCATTCGGCGCTTTCCTGGCACTGGCACTCAGTTTCATGCTGGTAGTACAGGCAATAGCCAATATGGGGGTTAATGTAAATATTTTTCCAAATACGGGGGTAACACTGCCGCTGGTAAGTATGGGTGGAAGCAGTTTTTTATTCACGTGTTTATCTATCGGTATCATTTTAAGTGTGGCAAGGAACGTAGAGCAGCTGGAAGGAAAAGGGCCCCCTCTATCTCCCCCCGTGGGGGAGGAAAAGTAGAAGATGGGATTAAAATAAAATGAGTCACAAGTAAATGAATGATGGTAAAAATTTAGAAGCTTCAAATAACCCCCCACCGGGGGGCAGGGGGGCTGGGTCTAAGATTATCATAGCAGGCGGTGGAACAGGCGGTCATATTTTCCCGGCAATTGCAATAGCAAATGCCATAATGAAGTTGGACCCCCAAACAGAAATCCTTTTTGTAGGGGCAAAAGGAAAAATGGAAATGGAAAAGATACCCGAGGCCGGATATAAGATTGAAGGATTGGATATAGCAGGTTTTAACAGGAGTTCTTTGATAAAAAATATTGGATTGCCATTTAAGCTGGTAAAAAGTTTTTTCCAGGTAAGGAAGATATTCAGATCTTTTCAGCCAACAGCGGTAATTGGTGTTGGTGGCTATTCCAGTTTTCCCGTATTGCGCTTTGCGCAGGCAAAAAGAATTCCTTCTTTCATTCATGAGAGTAATTCGTTTGCCGGTAAAAGCAATATGATGCTGGGAAAAAAAGCCGTAAGGGTTTTTGTAGCCAGTGATGGTATGGAAAGATTCTTTCCTGCAAACAAGATTAGTGTAAGTGGCAACCCGGTAAGAAAGACGATTTCGGAAAGCAGGGTAAACAGGGAAGAAGGAATAAAATTCTTTGGCCTTGATCCTGCTAAACGAACGATCCTTTCCATTGGCGGAAGCCTCGGTGCTAAGAGTATTAATGAGTCATTGGATAAGGGATTGGAAGAATTTGAAAAGAACGGGCTTCAACTTATCTGGCAAACGGGTAAACCATATGCAGTAAGAGGTAAAGAAAGAGCAACGGGCACAGCCAATATTTGGGCAGGCGATTTTATCAGCAGAATGGAGAATGCTTATGCAGCCGCCGACCTTGTGATAAGCAGGAGCGGTGCAATGGCCATTGCTGAGTTGTGCGTAATGAAGAAGGCGGTAATATTTGTACCCTTTCCTTATGCAGCCGAAGATCACCAAACGGTAAATGCACAAAACCTGGTGAATAAAAATGCAGGCATACTGATAAAAGATTCAGCCGCAATGGAAATGCTGGTGCCATCGGTCATTGCCCTGTCAAAAGATGAGAATAAACAAAAAGAGTTAATTCACAATATTGGCGAATTAGCAATTACTGATGCGGACGAGGTTATTGCAAAAGAGATCCTGAAACTGGTAAAGAAATGAACGGAGACATACATATAAAAGAGCCTGGGTTCACCCTTCAGGGGGCGGAGGGGGTAAAGAGAATTTATTTTTTAGGCATCGGTGGTATCGGTATGAGTGCATTGGCCAGGTATTTTAACGCTAAGGGAGTTGCAGTGAGTGGATATGATAAAACCGAGACGCCTTTAACGAAACAACTGGCCGGCGAAGGAATAAATGTTCATTACGAAGATAATATTGAGTTCATTGACAAAGAAACAGACCTGGTAGTTTATACCCCGGCTCTTCCTAAGGATCATAAAGAGTTGAATTTTTACCGCCAGAATAATTACAGCGTTGTAAAACGCAGTGATGTACTGGGCGCTATAACCAACAGTTCTTTTAATATCTGCATTGCAGGTACACACGGTAAAACGACGACCAGTACCATGGTGGCTCATATACTGCGGCATAGTGAGTATGGATGCAATGCTTTTTTGGGCGGGATCGCTGTTAATTATGACAGCAACTTTTGGTCGAGCCAAAAAAATGTTTGCGTGGTAGAAGCCGATGAGTACGACCGCAGCTTTTTGAAATTGAGTCCTGATGTGGCGATCATCAGTTCTATGGATCCTGATCACCTGGATATTTATGGCACAGCGGAAAATATGGAACAGGCTTTCATAGACTTTGCCGGAAAAATAAAACCGGGTGGATTGCTGGTCAGCAAATTTGGCTTGAAAAGAAATGCAGACCTTGTAGCAGACAAACAGCTTACTTATCATTTAGATGATAAAAAAGCAGCGGTACACGCGGTGGATATAAAAATGGCGAATGGCAGCTACCGGTTTGATGTGATAATGAAAAACCCGCAGGCTATTGAATGGAAACTGAGCGATGTGGTTTTAAATATGGGCGGTATGCACAATATAGAGAACGTGATAGCAGCAATAGCCGTTGCCCACCACCTGGGAATTGATGATGATAAAATTAGAAAAGCCGTTGCGGATTTCAGGGGAGTGAAAAGAAGGTTTGAATACATAGTGAAGAAGGACGACCAGGTGTTCATTGATGATTATGCACACCACCCCGAAGAACTGAGGGCATTGATAAGCGGGGCCAAGACATTGTTCGCAGGAAAAAAATGTACAGTTGTTTTTCAGCCACACCTGTACAGCAGGACAAATGACCTGGCGGAGGGGTTTGCCGCGAGCCTTGACCTGGCAGACGAAGTGATACTGTTGCCCATTTACCCCGCAAGGGAATTACCAATGCCCGGGGTAAGCAGCGAAATGATCTTAAATAAAATGAAGAACAGGAATAAAAGAATACTTGAAAAAAATGAGTTGCCGGAATGGATAAAGGAAAACAAAACGGAATTATTAATTACTGCAGGAGCAGGTGACATAGATAATTTAGTTGAACCAATTAAGAATATAATTATAATATAAGATAGGTAAACCCCGTCGGCGGTTGTAAGGCCCCACAGCGGTTAAAATAAATGAAAGATAAAAAACGATACAGCATAAAAAACGTCCTGGTGATCACCCTGTGGGTTATCATTGGCTCGGGCACTATTGTATTACTGGTTGCGGCGATGCGCAAAAAGGAAGAAAAACGTTGCGTAGGGATTGAAATAAACATAAGCGGTGTTAGCAATAATTTTTTTGTAGATAAAAAAGACATCCTGAATTCCATCACCATAAGTGAGGCAGAAAACCCGGTGGGTAAGGCCATAGGTTCCTTTAACTTAAAAAAGATGGAGAGCGAACTGGAAAGGAATATCTGGATAAAAACAGCGGAGTTGTTCTTTGATAATAACGAGATACTGCAGGTGAATGTGCATGAGCGGGAACCCATTGCCAGGGTATTTACAGCATCAGGCGCTACATTTTATATTGATAATGAACTTGCCATCCTGCCGCTGAGTGAAAAATTTTCGGCTAGGTTACCGGTATTTACCAATTTCCCTTCCGATAAAAAGATCCTTTCCAAAGCGGACAATAGTTTATTGAGGGATATAAAAACGATCAGCCTTGCCATACAAAAAGATCCTTTCCAAATGGCCATGATAGAACAGGTAGATATAACAACAGGAAGAATATTTGAAATGATACCGAAGATCGGCAATCAGCTTATTGTTTTTGGAGATGCCACAAATGTTGAAGAGAAATTCAATAAGCTGCAATTATTTTATAAAGAGGTAATGATGAAAGCCGGCTGGACCAATTACAGCGTGATCAATGTACAGTATAAGAACCAGGTAGTAGCAAAGAGAAAAGGTGCAGAGGATATAACGGCAGATTCGCTGCGCACCTTTGAGATCATGCAACTCATTGTTGAAAGGGCACAAAAGCAATCCAACGATTCCTTGCAAAACATGCAACAGGATAATGAACGCAATTCTGTTGATAGTAATATGATACAGCAGTCCATCGAACGTGAAGAGTCTGCACAACCATCCAATACTTACGAAAAACCGGGACCACAAGATGATCCGGAGAATGCGTCTGTCTTAAAACTTACAGCACAGCCGGTTAAAACCCCGGCAAGCCCGAATGCAAAAAAACCGGTAAAGCCGGCAGCAATTAAACAAAAACCAAAAGCAGTAATGCAAAAACGAAATGTCAATTAATAGTTCATGGCATAAGGTTCATAGCCAAGGGTTCATAGTTCATAGTAGGCACGTCCTAAATATTGACCTGTGCTATGAACCATCAACCATGAACCATTAACTAAACAAAAAAACACAAACACAAAACATACAACTATGAATCAGGAACAACCCATCATCGTAGGCCTTGACATCGGTACCACAAAAATTGCCGCGATCGCCGGCCGTAAAAATGAGTACGGCAAGCTGGAGATACTTGGCTTTGGCCGTGCCAACAGTAATGGTGTTCAGCACGGAATGGTGTTGAACATTGATCAAACCATTAAAGCCATTGAACTGGCTTTAAAGAACTGCTACGACTCCAACCCCAACCTGGAGATCGGGGAAGTTTATGTGGGCATTGCAGGGCATCACATAAAAAGTTTACAAACCCGGGGTGATATTGTCAGGCAATCTATAGAAGAAGAGATAAGGCAGGAAGAGATAGACCGCCTGGTTGCTGATCAATACAGAACTTATATACCTGCAGGCGACCAGATCATTGATGTGATCCCGCAGGAATTTACCGTAGATAATTTTCAAAACATACCAAACCCAATCGGGTACAGCGGTGTAAAAGTGGGTGCTAACTTCCACATCATCACCGGTGATAAGAATGCAATACGCAATATTAACCGCAGCGTGGAAAAAGCCGGCCTGATAACCAAGGACCTGGTATTGCAGCCACTTGCATCTGCTGCCGCTGTAATGTGCGACCAGGACCTTGAAGCGGGTGTTGCCATTGTAGATATCGGTGGTGGTACAACCGACCTCGCTGTTTTTTATGAAGGCATTTTAAAACATACGGCTGTAATTCCATTCGGTGGTGAGAATATTACCAATGATATTAAAACAGGACTGGGTGTTTTAAAAACACAAGCTGAGCAAATGAAGATACAGTTTGGAAGTGCACTCAGCGATGAAGCCAAATCAAACGCTTTTATTACCATACCGGGATTGCGTGGCATGGCACCAAAAGAAATATCGGTTAAGAACCTGGCAAGCATCATCCAGGCACGTATGAGCGAGATCATGGATTTTGTTACCTATCATTTAAAGCAGGTGGGATTAGATACACGAATGCTTAATGGTGGTGTGATATTAACAGGCGGTGGATCACAACTGAAACATTTGATCCAGTTAACAGAATATGTTACGGGTCTGAATGCACGCATCGGTTATCCTAACGAACATTTAGCCGCCGGTCATATTGACGAACTGGCCAAGCCAATGTACAGCACCTGTATCGGTTTGATATTGAAAGGGTACAATGACTACGAGAATAACAACAAACAGTTTGAAGAGCAATTTAAAAGGATAGAGATACCTGGCGGGTTACAACAACAGCCGGTGGATGAAACATTGGATGTGGCAGATGAAAGCAAACCTGTTAAAGTAAGACAACGAAAATCTTTAAAAACCTTCATGGACGGATTCAAGAATGGCCTGATAGACCTGTTCAAGGAAGAAGAAGACGCAAAATTGTAAAGCCCCCTCTATCTCCCCCGAAGGGGAGGAAATGGAGAAGATTTAAGCGCAGATTGTTTTTATAGAAGCTGAATAAAGAAACAATAGTACAAGCGAGTGACACAACGATGAAGAGTAAAGGATCAAATGCTGGTAACAAAAAAATAAAAAGTTCTTTAACAATAAATATCCCATTAACAAAATGCAGTTTCTTTTCTTACTAACCGAAAAATAAATACTGTATAATTATTAAACTCTTCAAAGTCCCCCTCGGGGGGATTTAGGGGGCTAAACAAACAAACTATGATACATTTTGATCTGCCTAAAGAGCAATCCTCCATCATCAAAGTAATTGGCGTAGGTGGTGGTGGAAGCAATGCGGTAAACCACATGTTTTCGCAAAATATTGAAGGCGTAAATTTTATCATCTGTAATACAGATGCCCAGGCCATAGCGCTGAGTAAGGTACCCAACAAAATTCAGCTTGGGCCACATTTAACACAGGGCCTTGGTGCCGGCGCCAATCCTGCCATTGGACGCCAGGCGACTGAAGAAAGCCTGGAAGAAATAAAACGGATACTGGAAGTGAATACCAAGATGGCATTCATTACAGCTGGCATGGGTGGCGGTACAGGAACCGGTGGTGCGCCAATACTTGCAAAGATCTGTAAGGACCTCGGCATACTTACCGTTGGTATTGTTACAACGCCCTTTGCTTATGAGGGTAAAAAAAGGATCGCCCAGGCAGAGGAAGGCGTGATGCTGTTAAAAAATCATGTTGATACTTTGCTGGTGATAAGCAATGACAAACTGCGTCACCAGTTTGGGAACTTAAAAATGAAGGAAGCGTTTGCAAAAGCTGATAATGTATTGGCTACAGCCGCAAAATGTATCACTGATGTTATAAACAGTACCGGCCAGATCAACGTGGATTTCGCGGATGTATGTACCGTAATGAGTAATGGCGGGGTTGCTATTTTGGGAAGTGCATCTGCTGAAGGAGAGAACAGGGCGCAGGATGCGATCGAAAATGCAATAAACTCACCTTTGCTGAATGACAATGATATCCGCGGCGCCAAATGGATATTGATAAATATTAATTCATCAGAAGGTGAATATGAATTCACCATGGATGAAGTGGAAGTGATCCAGAATTATTTATTGAGCCAGGCAGGTGATGATACGGATGTGATACTTGGACTGGGTTATGACAATAATTTAGGCGCACAACTAGGTATAACCCTTATTGCCACGGGTTTTGAACACAAAGACCCTTTTGAAAAAAAGGCACCTGTTGTTGAAGATAAAAAAGATGAAAAGATCGTCATGGTGTTAGAGATGCCGCCCAAAGAAGAAAAGAAAAAAGTGAAGCAGCCAACCTTACTGTTTGATGAAAAAGAAGAAGAGCAGGCTATCGCTGAAATTACAGAATCACCCGCAGCAATGGAGGTTGTAGAAGATATGATGCCCAAGCTTGTTGAACACCCGGAAGAAGCGGCACGGGTGAAACTACCAAGTAAAACTACTGTGGACAATTCAGACGTAACTCCCGTGTATTTTGAAATATCTTCGACAGCAGATCAACCTCCGGTAATGGAGTTTGATATACAAGATCCCACTCCTTCTGAAGAACTAACTGCTGAACCAAAAATTCAAAAGAATATTTCCGTAGTAAATAAAGACGCTAGCAATTCTCCTTCGTCAGGAGGATACCTGGCTAAACCTGCACAGATCTATGTGGAGGAGAAGCCAAAACAAGAATCCAATTCGACTGATGAGCTACTGCCGGTGCAGACGAGAGAACAGGCCGACGAACCTGTGATTGAAATGCAGTTGGTGGTAAAATCCCATCACGCGGCGGAGGAAGAGCAACATGTACAACAAACTCAGTCCATCATGATGTCGAATGTTGAGGAGCCTGCAGTGCAGGACGAAACAGAAGACCTAAGGCGCCGGGCCATGGATCGAATCGCAAAACTGCGTAATTTGTCATTCAATATTAACGCGGCCGATCCTAATAATGAGTTTGAAACGGTGCCTGCTTACCTTCGCCGCAATATGGAATTGCACAATTCCATTGCCGATGTAGAGAGTTTTTACAGCAACTATACGGTAAAAACAGATGAGAACAACCAGGCAGAAATAAGTACCATCAATACCTTTTTGGAAGGAAAGAAACCTGATTAAAATAATAGCCAGTCCTGTTTGGACTGGCTTCTTTTGTTTGTGTTTGAACTTTGAGCAAAGTCCCGCCTGTCTATGCGGGGCTTTATTTTTTATAAAAAGCCGAACAATGCATTTGTAAAAACAGCAGGTGATTGAATATGTGGAATATGTCCAACACCTCTTAGTTCAACCAGTTTAGAATTCCTGATCTCTGCATTTATTTTCCTGCCGAGTTTGGGGTATTGCCCGTATTTTTTTTTATCTGCTTCGGTTAAGAGATTTTTACCTACCACGGTCCTGTCTTCGTATCCAATGATCAGCAGTGTGGGCACCTGTATTTTTTTTAATTCATACACAACAGGTTGTTCATAGATCATCTGGTAGGTCAAGGCATTTGCCCAGGCTGTTTTTTCAAAATCAGGTTGCGTTAATGGTTCGGCCTGTGCTTTTACATATTGTTCATATTCCGGCTTCCATAGGGGATAATAACTTTGCTGGTATTTTTTGTAAGATTCATAAGTTGCCTTACGTTCATTATCAAATATTTTTTCCAATGACTGGTAGGGAACAAATGTTTTGTAGTCTTCCAGCCCGATGGGATTTTCCAAAACCATTTTTTCTACCATTGCGGGATACATCAACGCAAATCTTGCGGCAAGCATGCCTCCCATAGAATGACCGATCACAATAACTTTTTTGATGTTCAATGAATCCAGCAATACACGGCTGTTTGCCGCCAGGAGATGAAAACTGTAATGAATGTCCGGCTTGTCCGACCGGCCCCAGCCCACCTGGTCGGGAACTATTACACGGTAACCTTTTCGGGAAAGTTCAGCAACCACATCCTTCCAGTAATAACCATTAAAATTCTTGCCGTGAAAAAGAAAGACCGTCATTCCACCAGGTGTTTGAGCAGCTATATCCATGTAAGCCATCTGTACTTCCTTATTTTCAATGCTGAGCGGGAAATATTTTACAGGATAAGGATAGGTGACCTGTGCAAAGGTTATATTATGGAATGCAATTAAAAGGAACAGTAGCCTATATTTTTTCATGATCCGCCATTTTTATAGTGGTCATACCAAATTGATGCCACGAATGGATGATCTTTATTTTCCTTCCAGTTCTTTCAGCCTGTTCCTTGCTTCTTCATATTTTGGGAAAAGAACTAAAGCCTTTTTATACCATAGGATAGCGTCTTCTTTTCTCCCCAGTGCTTCATTTATTTTTCCCATACTGAATACGGCAAGATCTTTAGTGGGGAAATCGGTCACATTATTTTCATATATTATTCTTGCCTCCCCGTATCGTTTAAGGTCATATAATTTATTGCCAAGAAAGTTCATGGAGATCCAGTCAATATAATAATTAGCCGTGTCCTTCTTCATGAGCTCATATTCTTCCATTGCTTTGGCAATTCCTTTTGAGCCTATCAAACCTTCCACAGCCTTGTGTACCGGCTGTTTTACCTTAACGGGTTTGTTATCCAATACTTTTGCCAGGCTTCCGCAAATGCCAAAAAAATCTGTTGGCGAGCTGTTGCAAAGGATAACGATCAGGCTGTTGGTAGCCGGGATGCGGAGGATGAAAGAAAGAAAGCCTTCCGTCATGCCCAGGTGAAAATTTGCGGCAACACTATCGGTACCGTATTTGAAATATTTGTTGAACCACCCAAAGCCATATTGCGCAGGTGGCATACCCCGCCTGAACATTTCTTCAGTAAGTTTTTTATTCAGCAACGTGTTATTGGAAAGGGCATTATGCAGTTTGAACAGGTCTTCAACAGTAGAATAAAGATCTCCTGTTCCCATGGTGTTCGACTGGTCGCGGAAATCGGAACTGGTATAGCCATCGAAATCATAATCATAACCGGTTGCTCTTTTAGGAACCACCTGTGTATGAAAGTAAGAACCTGAACCATTCATCCCCAGCTTATCGAAAATATCTTCTTTCATTAACTGTGCATAAGGTTTGCCTGATACTTTTTCCATGATATAGCCAAGTGTGAAATAACCCCAGCTGCTGTAAAAAAAACTTTTACCCGGTTCAAAAAGTAATGCAGAATCCATATACAGTTTAATGTAATCGGCCCTTGAAAAATTCTGTCGGCTTATTCTTGGAAAAAAATCAGGGGTAATGTCATAATTGGGTATGCCCGAAGTGTGGCTCAGCAATTGCCTGATGGTAATCCGGCTGCCATTCTTCTTTGAAAATTGAGGAATGTAGTCTGAAATGGTTTTATCAAGATCAACCAAACCCTTCTGTACCTGTACCAGCATAAGTAATGCGGTGATGGGTTTTGATACCGAGCCTATCATGAATTTGGTATCTGTGGCATTGGGAATATTCCATTCCCTGTTGGCCATTCCAAATGCGCCTTTGTAAATTAATTTCCCCTGCTCGGCTACAAGTACAGCCCCATCAAACATATTATACCGGTGATAGGTCTGCATGATCTCCTCAGCTTTTTCTTTTTTGCTTTGCCCGGTACCGGGTTGAACAAACAGAAAGATCGCTGCGAAGCAAAAAGTATATTTCATGGTGTATATTTTGTAGAATAAATGTTGCTAACCTCCGCAGGTTTATCCTGTTAAAGGAACGAAATTTAGTTTACAAAATGCGCTATCAGTTGAGCACTTCTGCACCCTGCCCCGCAAGCCAGCGGGTTACGCTCTCAGCAATTTGTATGGGAGCTTTTTTTGTTTGTGCGGCTGCCTTTTCGGTGAATTTGGGTACGGTGTTACGGTCTTCCAATTCCCTTAAAAGCTTTTTCCGGCAATCAGCATCATCAATACCTGCGATGCTGCAGGCTTTTTCAAAATCCGTATGCATGCCATAACCCACTACTACATCTGCCAGTCCCTTAAACTCGGGGATCACCATGAGTTTTTTTACAAAATAATAGGTCTTATCCTGTAACATCTTTGTGTCAACTGTGTATACATGTTCCATATGCCTGGTTTTGAGGTGAATTTATTGTTACTGTTTAGATTTTTTTTGTGCATTTAGTGCTGCTCGTTAAATACACTTTAACGTAGCATTACATAATGGAGTGGTTGTGGATAGGAAAGGATAATCATGAAGATCAACCGAATAAAGGTTGCCCAGCACGTGGATGTAATTCAAAGGATAATATTGGATGGATGAATAGTTAGGGGAATTGCCATAATGTAAATTGGCTGTTCAGAGGATAGGTACAAGTGGTAAGGGTTGTGTAATAAGCTGGAGTAAAAATATATTTTATTGTGCGGAAAAGCAAGTAAACTAAGAATAGTTTATTCACATTAACGTAAAAACCATGCAATTACCTAATTGGCATAGACTTACAATTAAAGTTGTTCTTTGATAAGGCACCCGCTAAATTTGTGTTTTTTTAGTTAGAGCCTTTTTACGCCAACTAAGGAGCTTATCAAATAAGATGGCTGGTTTTCCAGGATTAACAATTTCTGGTAAAATTATTGCCGTGTCAATAAAAACTAAAAAATAATGACGAGGATAAAACTGCTGTTCGTTGCCTTTTTAATGGTTTTCACAATATATAGTTGCAGCAAAAAAATCCATCCATCCAAAAAAGATGAAGCCGCTGCGATAAAGGATAGTATTGCCCTTGCAAAAAAAACACCGGTAAAAAAAATCAAAACTGCGGTCCCCAAAGTGATCGTGGTCAATGATGCTGCTGCAAAAAAAAGCGGGGATGGCAGGTTGTATTACGACCTGCAGGGGCGCAGGTACTGGCGTAATTATAAAGACGGCAAATATTACCTGTTCAATAAATCAATGTATAATGATGATGCGTTCAAGCCGGTGAATAAAAACTAATTGGTATTATTATTTATGCTGCATCAGCGATCTCCTTCCTTCTTCCAGGCTGTCAAAGAAATTTATGACGAGGTTCTCTTTATCAACTTTGTATGAAACCGTTTCAACGGCCACTTTATTGAAATAAGATCTTGGTTTTACGATAGCGATCTCTTTAAAACCAAACTTTATTGCCCGCGGTAAAAAATTGGACTCCAGCCATTTTTGATCATCCATTCCGATCAATACCATATCCCGGATGTCTGCCAATACTTTTGACGTCTCATTTTGAATAAGCACATTCAGCATCAGTTCTGTTCCCTCTCGAAATTGGTTACTGGTAGCATAGCCGTTCCATTCCATTATTACGGCATCCAGTTCCTTATCGAAGTAAATATTATATATGTCTGCGGCTGTTTCCATTTTTTTAAATTTCGTACCGCTAAATTACTCATTTTCGGGTTCCGGTAAAAAGACAGTAGGGAGGGCTGGTAACGAGGGCGCCTGCAAGACTATTCTGACCCAATAAAAAATATTTCCCAACGTTTATACGTTTTACTTCTACATTTGTAAATTGTTTTTCATACCCGTCGAACATTTAAATATTTTGTGTGTCAAAACAGGTTAATAAAGTAACAGCAGCCGGCCTACTGGTTGCTTTGGGAATTATTTACGGCGATATTGGTACCTCACCACTTTACGTTTTTAACTCTATTATCAAAGAAAGGGTAGTTGATGAAACACTTATTCTTGGCACCCTTTCACTTATCATCTGGACAATAACCCTGCTTACCACCATTAAATATGTGATACTGGTACTGCGGGCCGATAACCGTGGGGAGGGCGGTATCTTCGCCTTATTTGCGCTGGTAAGACGGCGTAAAAAATGGCTGGTGATACCGGCAATGATTGGGGGCGCTGCACTTTTATCGGATGGTATCATCACACCACCCATCTCTATTACGTCTGCCATCGAGGGCCTGAAAGAATTACCCAAATTTCATGATCTAAGCCAGGATACCATTGTGTACATCGTCTTGGGTATAATTGCTGCTTTCTTTTTTACACAACAATTCGGCACTTCTAACATCGGTAAGCTTTTTGGCCCTTTCATGTCGGTGTGGTTTACCATGCTTGCCGTATTGGGACTCATACATATCAGTGATGATCCCACTATCTTTAAAGCGCTGAATCCATACTATGCCATTAACTTTCTCTTTACGTATCCCGAGGGTTTCTGGTTACTCGGTGCGGTCTTTTTATGCACTACCGGCGCCGAAGCATTATACAGCGATCTTGGTCATTGCGGCCGGGGAAATATCCGTATCTCCTGGATCTATGTAAAAGCCTGCCTGCTCATCCATTATTTTGGACAAGGTGGAAGTTTATTAAAACACCACAGTGGTAAGTTGTTGGATAAGGCAACGATGGAAGCTGAAGGCATCAATGCTTTTTTTGACCTTATGCCTGATTGGTTCATTGTTCCGGGGGTTATCATTGCTACCAGTGCGGCCATCATTGCGAGCCAGGCCATGGTTACAGGTTCTTTCACTTTGATCAACGAAGCCATCCGTTTGAACCTGTGGCCCAAATTAAAGATCGTGTACCCTTCCGAAGCAAGGGGACAGATCTTCATACCTGCCATCAACATGATGTTATTCATTGGTTGCGTTGCCGTAGTATTGTTCTTTAGGGAATCCACGAGGATGGAAGCAGCCTATGGTTTGGCGATCATTACCACGATGATCATGACCACCATTCTTTTTGCAAACTATATGGTACTGCACAGGGTAAAGCCGGCCTTTATCTATCTTTTCCTGGGCGCATATTTTATCGTGGAGGTTTCTTTTCTCATCGCGTTGATGGATAAATTTGCGCATGGCGGTTATATTACCCTGATGATCGGGTTTTGCATGTTCTCGGTTATGTACATTTGGTTCCGAAGCCGCAAGATCAAGAACAGGTACATTGAATTTGTTCGCCTGGAAGAATATATCCCCAAGCTGGAAGAACTCAGTAATGATTCTTCTGTACCTAAATATGCAACGCACCTGGTGTACCTGACCAGTGCCAATAATCCAAAAGAGATCGAACATAAGATCATTTATTCCATATTAAGCGGTAAACCCAAGCGTGCTGATATATTCTGGTTTGTACACGTGGATACCATGGATGATCCTTATACCTGCGAATATTCTGTAGAGCACATCATACCCAATGACATCATACGCGTTGAATTCCGTTTGGGTTTCCGCATGGCGCCACGCATCAACCTCATGTTTAAAAAAGTTGTGGAAGACCTGGTGGCCAACCGTGAGGTGAATGTGATGAGCAGGTACGATAGCCAGCAGCGGAATAATGTGGTGGGTGATTTCCAGTTTGTGGTGATGGAAAAATTCCTGAGCCAGGATAATGAACTGCCTTTCTTTGAGCGCATCATAATGAAGATATATTTCTGGCTGAAGGAAATATCACTGAGCGAAGAAAAAGGTTTTGGCCTGGAACAAAATACGGTGCAGGTGGAGAAATTCCCCTTGATCATTGCGCCCATGAGTAAACTCAAACTGAACAGGATCTATAAGGATGAAGATGAATAGCGCCCCCAGCAAGAATTTTTAAGTAGAAAAATCAAGTAACCAGCATGCAATCCATTACCCCCGCAGCATTAAAACTAAAGATGGATAAGAAGGAAGATATCCGGTTGATCGACGTAAGAGAGCCTGATGAACATGAAGAATTCAACATCGGCGGCGAACTGATCCCACTGGGTGATATTGTACAGCATGCTACAAAAATTCCCACTGACAAACCGGTCATTCTTTATTGCCGCAAAGGCATCCGCAGCCAGGTTGCTATTCAGCGGTTGCAGGAAAAACTCCCGTTTAAAAATCTTATAAACCTTATTGGGGGTACGGAAGCATGGAAGAAGCAATTTAAAGTTTGAAGTTTGTGGTTTGTTGTTAGGTGGAGAATACTTAATTTAACAGGGCGCGGGAACCACAAACCAAAAATTACAAACCCAAAACTATTCTTTGCTTCAAATCATCCTTTATATCATCGGCGGTATTGCCGCTCTTTCTATTATCATCTATTTCGTGCAGGAGAAGCTGATCTTCAAACCCGAGAAATTAAAACAGGATTTCATTTACAAATACGATGCGCCTTTTGAAGAATTATTCTTTGACGTTGAGCCGGGCGTGCGTATCAACGGTTTGCATTTTACGGTAAAAGATCCTCTCGGCCTGATCCTGTACTTTCACGGCAACAGCAGGAGCATAAAGGGCTGGGCGAAATATGCCAAAGATTTTTACCGTTACAGGTATGATGTTGTGCTGGTTGACTATCGCGGTTTTGGTAAAAGTACAGGTAAGCGTAATGAAAAGGATATGCTCAACGACATGCAGTTTGTTTATGATAGCCTCGCAGTAAAATACCACGAGAACCACATCATTGTTTATGGCAGGAGCATGGGCAGCGGCTTTGCTGCCAAGATCGCCAGTGATAATAAACCACGCTATTTAATTTTAGATGCACCTTATTTCAGCTTTAAAAAAGCAGTGGAAAGATTCCTGCCCATGTTACCGATGCGCTTTGTATTGCGCTTTCATATGCGTACTGACAAGTGGATTACAAAAGTAAATTGCCATACCTATATATTACACGGTACAAAAGACTGGCTTCTGCCCATTAGCAACAGTGAAAAACTACAGGCGCTTAACCCGCGTAAGATCACCCTCATCCGCATTGAAGGGGGCCGGCATAATAACCTCCCTTCGTTCCCGGAGTACCATAAATTTATAAGGGATATTTTGCAGTACTAAAAAGCCTCAAGGGTAGAAGCTGCAAGGGAGGAGAATGCGAACTCCAAGTAGTATTTAAGTAAAAAATATTCTACAACATAAGCTTGGCCCCTTGTGGCTTGAAGCTTGGATCTTCAATCACCTAATAATGTAACTTGCAGCCCAAATGAAAAGAAAATTGATATTTCGATGGTTAAAAGTCATTGTCATCCTCTATTGCGGCATTGGCATTGCTTTATATTACCTGCAGGAGAAGTTTTTATTTCATCCTGAAAAATTAGCTGCGACCCATGTTTTTAATTTTCCGCAGGATTCGGGGAATAATGTTCCCTTTGAAGAAGTGAACATTCCCTTCAATAAAACAGATACGGTCAACATGGTAAAATTCTTTCCGCCCGATCCGGTAAGAAAAGGAGTGGTAATTTATTTTCATGGCAACAGGCAGAATGTTGAGCGTTATGCAAAATTTGCAGACAATTTTACCAGGCATGGTTATGAAGTATGGATGGAAGATTACCCGGGTTTTGGAAAAAGCACCGGCGAACGCACCGAAAAAAACTTATACCAGCATGCACTGCAGATCCAAAAGATGGCTGCCCGCAAATATGGTAAAGACAGTATTATTCTTTATGGAAAATCTTTTGGTACCGGTATTGCAGCCTATGTGGCATCACAATCAAATTGCAGGAGGCTGATACTGGAAACGCCTTATTACAGCATTCCTTCACTTTTCAACTGCTATGCGCCCATTTATCCAAGTTCTTCCATGTCAACCTGGAAAATACCAACTTATAAATTTTTGCAGGATGTGGATTATCCCGTTAGCATTTTTCATGGCACTTCAGATGCTGTTATACCTTATCGCTGTGCGGCAAAGTTGAAAAAGATATTAAAGCCCACAGATGAATTCATAACGATCGAAAAGGGTTCACACAATAACCTGGATGACCTTCCTTTGTTCAGGCAAAAACTGGACAGTTTATTAAAGCTCTGACAGCCATGTTGTTTTCTTTCCTGTTTTTAAAGTATACGTCACACCAACCTTTAAAGCATAATTTCTTTTTCCATGGCTTACAGGGAAATTAAAGCAAACGGGATAGTCATACCCTGATGTGATCTCCTGTACTACCTTGTAAGCAGTTTTTCCAAAAGCACGCTCTGTATCTCCCATATCGGTAAAGCCGCCAACAATGAGTCCGGCCAACCCGTCAAGCTTCCCGCTTCGTTTTAACTGGTACATCATCCGGTCGATACTGTAGATCTGTTCGCCGATGTCTTCAATAAAAAGTATCTTATCATTTGTATCGATGTCGGAAGGAGTTCCTACCAGGTGCGCAAGCAAGGAAAGGTTACCACCCACCAGTTCCGCGGTTGCCGTTCCCCGCCTGTTATAGGAATGCGCTGCACAACGGTATTTTGCTTTTTTACCAACGATCGCGTCGTGCAATGATTCGATGAACTTGTTTTCACCTTCATTAAAAGCATTGGCCATGGGCGCATGCAGGGATGCGATATGCATGTTTGTGAACAGGTGCGCATGCAGAACGGTGATATCACTAAAGCCAATGATCCATTTTGGATTCTTTTTGAATTCAGTGAAATCAAGCTGGTCAATGATACGCCCTACGCCATAGCCGCCCCGCCCGCAAAGGATGGCTTTTATATTTTCATCATTCAGCATGGCCTGCAGTTCATCCCGTCGCACATCATCTTTTGCACTGAAATAATTCTTAGACCTGCTGCCGAGGGTCTTTCCCACCATTACTTCTAAACCCCAGCGCTGTAAGGTCTCAATACATTTTTCTGCTTTAGCCGTGGCCATATAACCGGCGGGGCATGTGATGCCGATCGTGTCGCCTTTTTTTAAATACGGGGGAATTTGTATCATGTAGAACAGGATTTAGTTATTAGGCTATGGGCAATAAAGACTTTTTTCATTTATAAGTTGCGGTGAGGACACCAACCGCGGCGATGCGTGGCCGGTGTCCTCACCGGCCACTATTTGCAATTGTTATCATCGTGTTTCAGTTAAACTGCATTCGTTTGTGTCTATTTTCACAGTATGTTTTACGCCACATTTCAAAGCGAAATTATTTTTTTGATGTCCCACAGGGAAATCAAAACAAACAGGGTAATTGTATTCACTTACTTTTTCTAAAACAATTTCCGCAAGCGTTTTTCCAAATTCTTCGCCTGCATCATCGGTTTTTACCTTAAAACCTCCAACGACAAGGCCTTTCAGACCGGATAATTTATCACTTCGTTTTAAATTCCAGAACATACGGTCGATGCTATAGAGATATTCACCGGTATCTTCCACAAACAAGATCTTATCTTTTGTACGTATATCAGACCTGCTGCCGGATAAGGATTCCAGGGTTTTTAAATTTCCTCCAATCAACTCCCCAACAGCAACCCCTGTTTTATTATTCGGGTTGGGTGCAAACATGTAATTCATTTTTTCACCACTCAAGCATTTCCTGATGGATTCGATCGTCTCTATTTGCATGGGTTCTGCTTTACTCCAATCTTCAGGAAAACTATTGCACATTTTTGAATGGATAGAAGCAACACGGTAGTTTTGGTTGATGTGCGAATGAAGAACGGTAACATCACTAAAGCCAATGATCCATTTTGGATCTGCTTTGAATTTCTTCAGGTCAAGCCTGTCAACGATCCTTACAGCGCCATAACCTCCCCTGGCACACATAATGGCTTTTATATTTTTATCATCCAGCATTTGCTGGAGATCCCTGGTACGCTCTTCATCCGTACCGCCAAAAGTAAAAGCTCTTTTACCGATCGTATCTCCCGCCTTTGTATTATAGCCCCACTCATTTAATTTTAATACAGCGGGCTGAATGTCCTCCAAAGTAATATAACCTGCAGGTGAGCATATGCCAATCGTATCTCCTTTTTGCAAGTAAGGGGGAATAAGCGAAGGTTTATCGCTGTCTATAACCACCTTCCCGCTCGTCATGGAATTAAAGCTGGCAGCAAGCGGAACAACAGAGGAAAGAAAATCTTTGCGTTTCATAACTTAAAGTTAATGGATGGATCGGGTCATTTGTCTTAGACAGATATAAATTTTTAATAAAAAAGATTACATTAGAGTAACGATTGTATAACTGCTTAACCCCAACACTATGAACAGTTCTGTTTATTTGGCCGACCTACACAAAGTAGGTTTAAAAGACATTGAACAGGTAGGCGGAAAGAATGCATCATTGGGAGAGATGCTTCAGAACCTGACCCAGCTTGGAATACAGATCCCCGGTGGATTTGTTGTTACTGTTGCCGCTTACCGTGAATTCATCCGGTATAATAACCTTGATGAAGCCATTCACGACATCATCAACAGTATAAAACTGGATGACATTGAATCACTCCGGCGGGGTGGTTTGCAGGCACGACAACTTTTAAAGAATGCCAAGTTTCCCCGCGAACTCAGCGATGCGATCATTGAAAAATACCATGAGCTCAGCAAACTTTACGACCAGGATATTACCGACGTCGCGGTTCGTTCTTCTGCAACAGCAGAAGACCTCCCTGATGCATCTTTTGCAGGGCAGCAGGAAACATACCTCAACGTTCGCGGGCCTGCACCATTGATGAATGCCGTGCGAAATTGTTTTGCTTCCATCTTCACCGACCGTGCCATCAGCTACCGCCAGAGTTTTGGATATGATCACTTCAGCATCGGCCTTTCGGTTTGTATACAAAAAATGGTAAGAAGTGATCTTGGTGCATCGGGGGTTGCTTTCTCGCTTGATACCGAGAGTGGCTTTAAAGATGTTGTTGTCATCAACGCATCTTTTGGTTTGGGCGAAATGATCGTCCAGGGTGCAGTGTCTCCTGATGAATACATTGTATTCAAACCATCTTTGCAAAAAGGATTTAACAGTATCATCGAAAAGAAATTAGGCAGGAAAGACAAGATGATGGTATATGGTGATAATCCCGACGAACGCGTACAGATCATTCACGTTGAAAAACCTTTACAGGAACGTTATTGCTTAAAGGATGATCGCATACTGCAGTTGGCACAATGGGTAACCAGGATCGAAGAATATTACAGCAAGTTAAAAGGCCACTGGTGCCCGATGGACGTGGAGTGGGCAGTTGACGGTTTGTCGAAAGAATTATTCATTGTGCAGGCCAGGCCCGAAACCATTCATTCGCAAAAGGATTTTTCAAAGATCACGGAATACGTGATGGATACAAATGTGCCAAGAAAGACATTGGTAAAAGGCATCGCGGTGGGTGACAAGATAGGAACCGGCAAGGTTTCCATTTTGTTTTCTATGGATAAAAGGGTAACAGAAGGCCACGAGTTCCAGGCGGGTGATGTGCTGGTGACAGATATGACGGATCCCGATTGGGAGCCCATCATGAAAAAAGCTTCAGCCATCATTACCAATAAAGGCGGAAGGACCTGTCATGCAGCGATCGTTGCAAGGGAACTTGGAGTACCGGCGATCGTTGGTTGTGGTAATGCAACAGAAATATTGAGTACTGGTCAACTGGTCACTGCTTCCTGCGGCGAGGGTGATGAAGGCATAATATATGAGGGCGACGTTCCTTTTAAAACGATAGAAACGGATCTTAATGACCTGCCAAAAGTGAAGACACCCATCATGCTCAATGTGGCGTCACCAAACCTGGCATTCCGTTTTTCGCATTTGCCAAATGCAGGTGTGGGTTTGGCAAGAGAAGAATTCATCATTAATAACTTTATCCAGGCGCACCCGCTTGCATTGATGAAGCATAAAGAACTGAATGACCCCGAGCTGAGTGCTGCAATAAAAACAATGATACGAGGCTTTGACAATGAAGAAGATTTTTTTATCAGGAAGCTGAGTTATGGTATTGCAAAGATCGCGGCTGCTTTTTATCCCAACAAAGTGATCGTTCGCTTCAGTGATTTTAAAAGCAACGAGTATTATAATTTACTGGGCGGAAAATATTTTGAGCCACACGAAGAGAACCCGATGATCGGCTGGAGGGGCGCCAGCAGGTATTACTCTGAAAAATACAAGGAAGCATTCGGCATGGAATGCAAAGCGATCAAAAGAGTAAGAGAAGAAATGGGATTGACTAACGTGGTGGTGATGATACCATTTTGCAGAACCGTAGAAGAATTACACAAGGTACACGACGTGATGAAAGAATACGGCCTGGAAAGAGGAAAAGAGGGGCTGGAACTTTTTTTAATGGCAGAGATACCTTCCAATATCATCATGGCCGAAGAATTTGCAAAACACATTGATGGTTTTTCCATCGGCTCCAATGACCTTACACAATTAACGCTGGGCCTCGACAGGGACTCCTCCCTTGTTGCGCATTTATATGATGAAAGGAATCCCGCGGTCAAAGAACTGTTGCGCATGCTCATCAGCACGGCCAAGCGCATGAAGGTAAAAGTGGGCATTTGCGGTCAGGGGCCATCCGATTTCCCTGACTTTGCGCAATTCCTTGTTGAACTGGGTATAGATAGCATTTCCGTAACACCCGATTCTGTTGTTAAAACAGTAAAAGCCATTGCTGCAGTAGAGAAGACACTTAAATAGCGGCATCATTATAAATTTCAAACAGCCAATACTCTATTGGCTGTTTTTTTTGGCTATAAAGCGGATATCTCAAAAAAAACTTAAAATTTACCCAACCCTTTCTTTCCCGCAGGCAGTTATATATATTACATGAACAATGTTTTACCTAAAAAAAGATCATTGGATATAAATACAGCAATACTGATAGAGGGTTGCAGGCAAAATGACGTACTGTGCCAGCAGCAATTGTACAAATTTTGTTATCCCGACATGATAAAGGTCTGCTACCGTTATGCAAATGATATGGATGGAGCGGGTATGATTTTTAATGATGCCATGCTGAAAGTATTCAAAGGGATAAATAATTATAACGATAAAGGAAAACTGCTGGGATGGATAAAGACCATAGTTATTAATTGCTGCATTGATTTTTGTAAAAAGAAAACCATTTTCAACAGGTCTGTGGATATTACGGAGGAGGATGAGATCATAATATTTCCTGACGTTTTTGACAGGCTATCAGGCAAAGACGTACAGCAACTGATCAGTCAGTTACCCGCGGCAACAGCCGTAGTTTTCAATATGTATTTGTATGAAGGATTTACCCACAGGCAAATAGGAGAGCAGCTTGGGATAAGTGACGGTACCAGTAAATGGCATGTAAGTGAGGCAAAAAGAATATTAAAACAAAAATTGGAAAAAATTTCTGAAACCGAAATAAAAGCAAATGCAGCAGGATAATAACAATATTGAAAATAAATTAAGGCAACTGGAAAACCAGCAACTGCCAGACCTGAGCCACATGGATGAACACTGGCAGGAAATGAACCTGATGCTGGGGCAAAATGCTCCTGTGCCTCCCAAAAAACGTTTTTGGAAAAAAATAACCAGGCGCACTATTACCTATATGGGAGTTGCCGCGGTTGTAATAACTACTTCCTACTATGCTGTAAAATATTCAGCAAAGAAAGAGGCTTTTAAAAAGACCACACCCGGGGTTGCGATTAAAAAAACAAGTACCCAACAAAAAATTGTATTACCGCAACAGGTTCCGGTGAAATCAAAACCTGTTCTTCGCTACAATCAAAACCATAATATGGTTACTAAGATCAGGGAAGAATCAGATACTGTCTTTTTAAATCAGGTAAAACCTGCTGTAGTAGCAGATGGGTCATCAACAGGTCTTTCTTCGATAGAGCATTTTTACAGTAATTTAAAACAGCCTGTGCAACAATTTGAGATCGACCCCGCAAGAGATACTACGCTGCTTGGCAGGCAGGGCACTAAACTTACAATTCCTGCAAACGCATTTGTGTACCCCGACCGGAAACCAATAACAACAACTGTTCGTATAACACTTACTGAATGTTATGAATATACCGATATGCTGGCGTACCGGCTACATACCGTCTCCGATGATAAGCAATTGGTAACAGGCGGGATGATCAATATTAAGGCCGTTGACAAGGATAATATCAGCCTTAAACTTCTTAACTACAAGCCTGTAGGGGTTAGTATGCCCGCAAAAAAATACGACCCGGATATGCAGCTCTTCGTCAATAACCCGGGCGGGACACCAACTATTAAAACATACGACACTATATATCAGCCAATCGGCCTTGAAACACCAATTAACTGGCGTGCTGCCGGGC
>DATHEH010000167.1:0-3895 GCA_035318685.1 Ferruginibacter sp. | reverse complement strand
GCAAATGCGCTGCCCCATGGCATCATCATGAAACCACCGAGCGACATTAATGCTGTTGATAAAAAACCTATCCGGTAATTGCGCAGCCTGATGGTATGCCAGAGGTGTTTGACCGCACTCTTTTCACTTTTTACTTCAAGGTGTTTGGTGATCGGTTGCATTTTGAAAATTACCGCTAACCAGATGATGAATGCCAAACCTACGATCATGAGGAATGGTGATTGCCAGCCCCAGTGATTTGCGATGTAAAGACTGATGGGAATACCCAATACCTGGCTTGCACCAAAACCCATCTGCATAAAGCCCATGGCACGACCTCTTTGTTCCAGTAAAAAAAGATCTGCAACGATCGCCATCGAAATGGAACCGATCACACCGCCGAACAGGCCTGTGATGATCCTTGCTGCCATCAGCATGGGATAAGTGTTGGCAAAGCCGCAGAATAAAGTGCCTGCTATAAATCCAATGTAAAAGAATAAAAGTAATTTTTTTCGGTCGAACCTGTCAGCAAAACCCGCCGTTAATAAACCGGAGATACCCGCGCTGAAGGCATAAGCAGATACGGCAAAGCCAAACTGCGACGTGGTAAGATCCATTGATTTCATCAGCATATCACCCAATGGCGACATTACCATAAAATCAAGCACCACCGTAAATTGGGTAAGCGCCAGTAAGATGATCACCAACACCTGGTAAGAACTAAATTTTGCTTTTCCCGGTATTTGTAACTGGTCTGCCAATGCTTTTTCTTGGTCCATAAGCTTTCAAAAGTAAGCTGAAAACTTAACATAGGCCGCCAAAAAAACAGGTTAACTTTAGGTTAAAATCAAAACAGATGAACTGGACAGTACTGATAATATTTGGTATCATAGCAATCGCACTGATCATTTTCCTGGTGGTGCGTAATCAAAAAGACGAAAAAGAATTTGAAGAACAGGCTAACCAGGATTACCACAAAACAAAGGATGAAGAGGGTGATGCGGAGATAGATAAAGTAACGAAGTGATCATTTTACCTGCACAAGCTTAAGCTCTTCGAGAGCTTTCATGGTCTTTCCCCATTCTTCCAGGTTATTCTTTGCTGCTATCGCTGCATTTGAATTGCCGTAGAACGCGATAATGTTTTCCTTAAGCGCCGGACTTAAAAGATCAAATTTTTGTTCACTCAGCTTTAATAATAGTTTGCCATAATTGTTGTCGGCAAGTTCATAATCGCCCGGTGCAGTATCATCGCCGGTATCATAATTGATATTTGCGAAACGGATACTTTGGGTGTTTAAATTTTTCATGGCAGCCGCACAATTTAGTACGACCGTATCAAAACTCTGTATGAATAATTTCTCTTCTGCCGGCCCCGGTTCTTTTATTTTGAGTGACCTGAGTGTACCAACTTTTGGCAAAATGCGTATCACCCACGAGAATGCGTTGGCAAAAAAACCAGGTCTGCTATGCTCCTTCCCAAACTCCCGGTAATAACTGGCCCTGCTCATCCTGTAATTGAAGCTCCTGCTTGTTGCCGTTGGTTGTAATTTACGGATCTCATTTTTTTTGATCACCCATGCTGCCCTTGTCATGGCAGGAAATAAATTCTTAACAGACCAGCGGAATGTTCCAATGGCAAGAGAAAGATTGCCGAATACCCCGTTAATATCCAGTCCATAGGTTTTACTAAATGCCCTTTCCAGCACGGGACGGGAAACTTCAAATCCTATAAAGCCATGGTATGATCTTGAAGCGTAGTTACCCCTTGCTGTTTGCAGAACATCAAAGGCAAATTCAACCCGCCGGTGAGACGTGTGGTCCTTTTCATAAACTACAACATCACCAAATTTATTCTTCAGCTTTGGATAAGCAATGGGCACGCATTTATTAATGGCGATCGAATGGCCGTATTTGTCCGACATATAATGACATAGAAACCCCAATGCAAAGGCGTATTCGTTCACCTCCCGGGCTTCATCCAGTAATGCATGTATAAAATCGCCGCTGCGAACATAATGTACCAGGTCGGTGAACAAATGGCTGCCAAAAGCGAAATATCCCATATCGGGAGCGATCGCCCCACCATAAGCAAAGGCACGAGCCTGTTTTAACTGTTCTTCTGTTGATCCCGGGTATTTATTTTTAAGCAGGGGCAGAATGGAACTTTCCCAGCTTGCATCAACGATGGCCTCATGCGTAAGTACGGAATAAGCTTTGGAGGATACAGGACAGCATACAACGAATATTACAGTTATCCATAAAAGGTTATTAAAAATTAGTTTCATAAGAGCTAAGTATCAATCTTCCTGCCAATCTTAATAATATTGAAAAGACCTGGCCACAGGTCGCTCAAATTTCTTTTCTTTGCAACCGGTATGTTATTCATCACTTCATTAAACTCAGGCAGCAACGGCAATTGTTATTATGTTGGCAACGACAGTGATGCCGTTTTAATAGATGCCGGCATCTCCTGCAGGGAAACAGAAAAGCGTATGAAGCAGCTCGGGCTTTCTATGAAGGCGATCAAAGCCATTTTTGTATCACACGAACACACTGATCATATCAAAGGCGTATCCACTTTAGCCAATAAATATAGTTTACCCGTTTATATCACACCCGTAACGGCTAAACAGGGGCCTATATTAATAAAGCATCTTTCCAAAACATTTATCGCAGATGAACCCGTTGCAATCGGCGGGTTGACCATTACACCGTTCACCAAGCAACACGATGCAGGTGATCCCCACAGTTTTATTATCAGTCATGCCGGCGTAACAGTGGGTGTGTTCACTGATATCGGCAAGCCCTGTAAGCAGGTGATACAATATTTTAAACAATGCCATGCCGTTTTTTTGGAAAGTAATTACGATGAAGACATGCTGGAGAATGGCAGGTATCCTGTTTATTTAAAGAACCGCATACGTGGCGACCATGGCCATCTTTCCAACAAACAGGCGCTTGAACTTTTCCGGATGCACAGGCCCCCTTTCATGACCCATCTTTTACTTTCGCACCTGTCAAAAGAAAATAATTCACCGGAACTTGCAGCAAGGGAGTTTGAGCCTCATGCAAACGGAACAGCGGTTATTGTAGCAAGCCGTTACCAGGCAACCGGTGTTTATAAGATCACCGCAACAACGATCAAAGAAAAAAAGCCGGCAATAGCTTTTACGCGGCCCTTGCAGTTGGGTTTGTTTGAATAATTATCAGCCAATGGTTTTCTTCACTTTTATAACAACCAGCTTTGAAGTTGGGGTATTGCTTTTTTCCGCAACACTGGTTATCGGGACCAAAACATTGGTTTCAGGAAAATAAGTTGCGGTACAGCCCTTTGGAATGGGATATGGCACCACGATGAACTTATGCGCTACCCGCACTCTTCCGCCATCGTAATTATAAAGGTCTGCAATATCACCTTCTTCCAGGTCAAGCTTTTCCATATCCTCCCTGTTCATCATGATCACCCGCCTTTCATTGTAGATACCGCGGTACCTGTCATCCAGCCCATAGATGGTTGTATTGAACTGATCATGGCTGCGAACCGTCATCATCATCAGTTCATCTTCGGCCAATATAACGGGTTTAAAACTGGCAATATTGAATTGTGCTTTTTTCGACCCGGTATCAAAACTTCCCTCTCGGTTACAGTTGGGTAAATAAAAACCTGCAGGCTGTCGCACCCGCTCATTGTAATTTTCAAAACCTGGTATCGTTCTTTCTATATCATTACGGATATGGTCATAGTGCTCCAGGTATTTATCCCAGTTTATTTTGCTGCCGTTCCCGAGTGTCGCTTTTGCGAGCCTGCAAACAATTGTGGGTTCGCTCAATAATTCATCCGACACCGGTTTCAATACCCCTTTGGATTGCTGAACAACGCTCATGGAATTCTCGCAGGACACAAATTGTTCTTT
>DATHEH010000166.1:0-3548 GCA_035318685.1 Ferruginibacter sp. | reverse complement strand
TGCCGGGTAAGTGATCATCAGTTTTACTTTTTTATCAGGTCCAATGATAAAAAGAGAACGTACCGTTGCCGTTTCCGACGCATTGGGATGGATCATATCATATAGGTTGGCAACTGTTCTGTCTTCATCGGCAATGATCGGGAAATCAACGGAACAGTTTTGTGTTTCATTGATATCATTGCGCCAGCCGAAATGTTTATCTAACGGATCAACACTCACAGCAAGCACTTTTACATTGCGTTTTGCAAATTCCAGTTTTAATAAAGCCGTTTTGCCAAGTTCCGTGGTACATACCGGTGTATAGTCCGCCGGGTGCGAAAACAATACACCCCAGCTATCCCCAAGGTATTCATAAAAATCAATTTCTCCTTCGGTTGTTGTTGCTTTAAAGTTGGGAGCAATATCCCCTAAACGTAAACTCATGACAGGAAATTTTTAGGTGAAGAATAAGCACCAAAAGTATAGCCTATTTTTTAGAAGAAGAAGCCCTGGTCAGGGAATTTTTCCCAAAGCGGTTCTTAACATTATCGATGGCTTTATACAGGCCGCTCTTGCGTTTTACGTCATCAAACAAATTGGTTTGTATGGCGTCATTAGTAAGCTCACTCAGGCGTACACCAAGCAATCTTACCGGTACTCCTTTACGGTACAGCTTGTCAAACAACTCTTTAACTACGGGAATGATCTCATCATCGGCACAGGTATAGGGAACGGTCGTTTGGCGGGAGCTGGTCTCAAAATCGTGGTACCTTATCTTAACAGCGATACATCCTGCTACCTTTCCATCCTGCCGGAGCTCAAAGGCAATTTTTTCTGTAAGCCTTACCAGTTCACTTTTCAGGAATTTGATGTCGGTCTTGTTCTCATCAAAGGTATTTTCTGATGAGACTGATTTCGCTTCATGGTATTGGGAAACCTCTCCATTATGTATTCCCTGGCTTTTATGCCAGAGATCGATACCCCATTTCCCCAAACGTTCATCCAGGTCTTCGATCGTTCTTTCACTCACGTCCTGTATGGTCACTATTCCCATCGACTTCAGTATATCATGTGTGTGGTCACCCACTCCTGGAATTTTATTGACAGCCAGTGGAGCAAGGAATTCTTTTTCTTTTCCAAATGCTACCTGGAGATAGCCGTTCGGCTTTGCTTCATTGGTAGCAATTTTTGCCATCATCTTATTACCTGCCAAACCAAATGATATGGGCAATTGTGTTTCTTCGATGATCTGCTGGCGAAGTTCAATGGTCCACTGTAGCGGGTTGAAAAATTTATCCATGCCGGTAAGGTCGATATAGAATTCATCTACCGAAGCCTTTTCAAACAGCGGCGCTTTTGAAGCGATGATCTGTGTTACCCAGCGGCTGTACCTGCTGTACTCGCCTCTTGAACTATTTGAAACAATAAGATGCGGGCAAAGCTGTAACGCTTTTTTTGACGGCATGCCCGAATGGATGCCAAACTTCCTTGCTTCGTAGCTGCACGCCGCTACCACACCCCTCTCCCTGCCACCAACGATCACGGGTTTCCCTTTTAATGAAGGGTTATTTAATATTTCCACGGAAACAAAAAAAGAATCCAGGTCGAAATGTGCTATGATGCGTTGTTGCAGTTCCATGACTTAAATTTTCTCTGAAGTCAAAATTCAAAAGTTAAAACCAAAAACTAAAGCCGCTTTCAATTTTAACCTGCTATTTTTATTTATAGGGTCTCCACACTTTTGGGTTTTGCCTTTTTACTTTTGACTTTATTTATAAATCTCTAACAAACCATCAGGAAGTATAACAAATACCTTCCTGTTCTTTTTATCAATTTTTTGCAGGCTTTCTTCATGGATGGGTATCAATGCTTCTTTACCATCAACCAAAATGGTACACAAAAGCTGGTGAGGTTGTTCAATTACTTCCAGTATCTCGCCCAGGTCTTTACCTTCATTTATCATGGTGAAACCCAGTAAAGCAATGGGTGACGATGATGCCGCGAATTTTTTAAAATCTTCTTCGGCAAGCCAGACTTCTTTAGGTGTTAGTTTCCTGGCCACTTCCATAACATCAATACCTTCCAGTTTGATGACCGTTTCTGTATCGCTCCTTATTTGTGTGGCCTGTATGAAGTAAGGAATAAAGCTATCCTTTTGTTCCTGCAGGAAAATGGCGTCCAATCCTTTGAGAGAAGTTTTTTTTCCAAGGCTGTGCTGTAAGACCAGTTCACCTTTTAACCCTGTACTTGCCGCAAGTTTTCCTATTTTGAAATATTGAGTCATGAGGATGCAAGATACTAAGAAGCTGCAAGGGGTAAGCTACAAGGGGGGTAAGTTTTATATTCATGACACTCTTCAATATATCATAGAGTATTTGTGTCTCGTATGCTTCTCCCTTGTAGCTTGTGACTTGCAGCTAAAAAAAAGTCCCGCCAAACGGGACTTAAAGAATTAACGGAACAGAGGTATTTATTCTTCTGTCTTAGTTTCTCCGGATGCTGATGCTTCAGCTGCGGCTTCAACAGGAGCAGCAACTGGTGCTTCTTCTGTTTTAGTAGCAACTTTTTTTACAACAGGTTGGTCGCGGCGATCCGTACGTGCCTTTCTATGGGCACCCTGGCGCTTTGCAACATTCGCATCATGCTCGCTGGTCCACTTGGTGAATTTCTCCATTGCTCCTGCCTCATCAAATAAGCCAAGGCTTACTCCACGAAGCAAATGCTTCAGGAACAACACTCCTTTGAAAGAAAGGATACGGCGTACAGTATCGGTGGGTTGAGCACCTTTTTGTAACCAGTCCAATGCTTTCTGACGATCTACCTGGATTGTTGCAGGAACCGTTAGCGGATTGTACGTACCTAATTTTTGGATGAATTTACCGTCACGTGGACTTCTGCCATCTGCGACAACGATGAAGTAAAAGGGTCTCTTCTTTGAGCCATGCCTCTGCAGTCTCATTTTTACAGCCATAAATAGAAATTTTTGGTTGTTATTAAATAGGGTTTGTCCTTAAAAAAGGAAAGCGAAGATAATAAGGAGAACGAGAATTGCCAAATATTTAAATATCCTTTATACAAGAAAGATAAATTTCAGGAAAGCCCCGTAAATACCATGCCGGAAGGCGTTCTTATTAAGTTATAAATATATATATCACTTTAGCGAATTCTTCAGGCTAGTCTTGATCTTATTAAATGTCTTTACCATTTTTGGCAACTTTACCAGGTGAGAATAGGCATCGATCAGGAAATCAAAATGTTCTATCTCGGCCATCTTCTTATTTTGGGATCCTGCCATATTCCAAACGCTCATATAAGTGTCTGCTACCCTGTCGCCGTCAACCTGCTTTGTATTCTTTCCTTCCAGCAACCATAAACAAAGAGCCGCATTGGCAACACTGATCTCTTCCCAGAAGTCCATGTCATCATTTTCGCTTTTTATATCACTGATGGCCCGGGTCATATTGTCTTTGGCAGTTTTCAATGAAGGTAATTTTCCAGTTTTGAAATCGGTTGCCGGCCATTTACGTTTACCGGCAAGTACCAGGATATTTTCGATCTCGAGCCAGTTC
>DATHEH010000165.1:0-29723 GCA_035318685.1 Ferruginibacter sp. | reverse complement strand
CGGAAGATATTGTGCGGGAGAAGGACCTCATTATGCAAAGAGTGGTGATGACGAAGACGATGCCGCAGAATAATAAGACAAACATGACAGAAAAAGAAAGGGACCTTATAAGGTGCTGGATAGAACAGGGAGCGTCTTTAAAGTAAATAAAGTATAAAAAATATATAGGGTGACTTTACAGGAATTTAATAACACAGAAAAGGAAAAGGCGTCAAAAGAACTGTTCAGTTGCTGCGGTTCCGGGAAATGGGTCTCACTGCTGATGCAGTCATTTCCATTTGCGTCTGAAAAAAAACTGGCAGAGAAGGCAACGGCTCTGTGGTATGATGAGTGCAGTGAAAAGGATTGGCTGGAATCATTCAGTCATCATCCCGAGATCGGTGACGTAAAAAGTCTTTCTGAAAAATTTGCAGGAAAGGAACAGGCAGGTGTTGCTGCTGCATCAGAAGAAACGATTGAAGCATTGGCCAAAGCGAATGCAGCATATAAAAACAAATTCGGGTTCATCTTTATAGTATGTGCAACCGGCAAGCCGGCAGGTGAGATGCTCCGGTTATTGCAGGAAAGGTTAAAGAATACGATCACGGAAGAATTACACATCGCCATGGGCGAGCAACATAAAATAACATTAATACGGTTTGGTAAATTTTTAAAAAATGCAAACTTTCAATATTTAAAAATGAGTCAACTTACAACACATGTACTGGACACTTCTGTTGGAAAGCCGGGGCAACACATTGCTGTAAAGCTCCTGCAACAGGTTGAAGAGAGCTGGAAAGCGATCGCACAGGGGGTTACGAATGCAGACGGCAGGATACCTGATCTTTTACCAAAGGAGCGATTGCTGGTGTTTGGTAACTATAAACTGGTATTTCAAACAGGAGATTATTTTGCTGCCAATAATATAAAAGGATTCTATCCCGCCGTGGAAATTCAGTTCACCGTTTTTGATGACGCACATTATCACGTGCCGTTGCTCATCAATCCATTTGGATATTCAACTTACCGGGGAAGCTAATAAGAAAATAAAAAAGTTAAAAGTCAAAACCAAAAACCAGGAGTACAGCAAATTCAGGCTTTCACTTTTGCCTTCCCACTAAAACACAAATTAAAAAGATTTAAAATGAGTACATCTATTCCATCTGAAAAAAAAGAACAGTTATTCAACAGCTTAAAAAAAGCCAATACAGCATTTCAACAGATCTACCCCGGTGACCGCAGTGAGCGCCAGCCTGTACATACATTATACGGTGGAGCAAATCTTTTTAAATATGATGCCGCAAGATCGCTGGGTGCAAGGGCCCTGGAGTTATTTGAAACCTATGCACCCGATCATAATATCTTTGGAAATGTATTCGGTATGGATACTTCCACGGGATTCAGTAATAAAGTATACAATAAAGTAATTGCAAAATTAAAGAATGAGGCTATTGAAGATTTCAGGATAGATTTTGAGGATGGCTATGGTAACCGCAGTAATGAAGAAGAAGACGAAACGGCACGTACCGCGGCACTGGAAGTTGCAAAAGGAATGAAAGAAAGATCCCTGCCTCCTTTTATCGGTATAAGAATAAAACCTTTTACAGAAGAAATGAAAGAAAGGGGTCTGCGCACGCTTGATATTTTTATAAGTACCCTGGTAAAAGAAACAGGAGGGAAACTACCGGATAATTTTATTGTGATGTTGCCCAAGGTTACTATTCCCGAACAGCCCGCAACGCTTGCTGATTTTTTTGATATTCTCGAATCAGCATTAAAAATGGAAAAGGGAAGTTTGAAGATGGAAATGATGGTGGAAACAACCCAGGCCATCATGGCAATAGACGGAACCAACCCTTTGTATAAATTCATCAAGGCAAGCAACGGGAGATGTATTGCCATGCACTTTGGCACTTATGATTATACGGCAAGCTGCAGCATCACGGCAAGATACCAGGAGATGGATCACCCCGTTTGTGATTTTGCACACCACATGACAAAGGTTGCGCTGGCACATACGGGTATATGGTTAAGCGATGGTGCAACCAACACCATGCCGATAGGTCCGCACCGCGGTGATAATTTATCAAAAGAACAAATGCAGGAGAATATGGATACGGTTCACCGTGCCTGGAAAAAAGGCTATGATCATATCCGCCATTCACTATGGAATGGTTTTTACCAGGGATGGGATCTGAACCCGGCACAATTCCCGATGCGCTATGCCGCAGTGTATGCTTTTTTCCTGGAAAGTTATGACGATGCAGTAGAGCGATTAAAGACATTCGTGGATAAAGCTGCAAGGGCAACTTTGATCGGGGATGTTTTTGATGATGCTGCCACAGGACAAGGTCTGCTCAATTATTTTTTAAGGGCATTGAACAGTGGTGCTATCACCGAAGAAGAAGTTTTGGTCACAGGATTAACACTGGAAGAAATAAGAGGACGTTCCTTTAAGAAGATATTAGAAAACAGGAAGAAGTAATGGCGCTTTGGGAATTCATAAAAAATAAATTATCATCAGGGCAGCAACTCGTATTATTATATGTATTGGAAAGCGAGGGAAGTTCACCCGGAAGAAAAGGATTTAAAATGGCTGTTGCCGGCGATGAAACATTTTCCGGGACCATTGGCGGTGGTATCATGGAACACAAGCTTGTAGAAAAAGCGAAGAACATGTTGAAGCAAAATGAAAAGGATGTTTTGCTGATGCGCCAGCACCATGACAAGGAGCATATGAAAGACCAGTCTGGAATGATCTGCTCCGGCAGCCAGTTGAATGCCTTCATTCCCTTATCATCTCCTGACATCAGTACAATTGAAAGCATAATTGATGCAAAGCAAAATACTATTCATCTTTCTAAAAAAGGAATAACAATTACCGATCTTCCTGCAACCGGGCTTCAGTATAAAACAGGTAATGAGTGGATATATACGGAAGCGGTAAAACAACAACCAATAATACATATCATTGGTGGCGGGCATGTGGGTCTTGCTTTATCAGAGCTGATGAATTTTTTAGGCTTTTATATAAAGTTGTATGATGACCGGCCCGGACTGAATACCATTGACGCCAATATATTTGCCCATGAAAAGTATATGGTGAACTATGACGATATTGGTAAATATTTTGAGCAGGTTGAAGATGATTATGTTGTTATCATGACGATCGGTTACAGGACAGATAAAGCAGTATTGAAGCAATTGCTTGGCAGATCATTTTTTTATCTTGGCCTGCTGGGAAGTGATCATAAAATAAAGATCCTTCTTGCTGAATTGGAACAGGAGGGTTTTTCAGGGGATGTATTGAAAAATATACATACACCAATTGGCCTCAATATCTTTAGCAAAACAACAAAGGAGATCGCTGTTAGTATTGCTGCAGAGATCATAAGAGAAAAGAATAAAGACCTCCCGACAGGTCGGGCTGCCGGTGATCATACTTAGGAAAAAGAACTGCTCCATTCCAGGTCATAAGGATCATTCTTCTTTTTCTTACAACTGAACAGGAAGCAGGTTATATAAGGAATTCTTATCCTTTGCGTTTCATTAAAATCAAATTCGATCCTTCCGCTTATATATGATTCTACGGAAGAAGTGTCAATAGCTTCCAGGAAAGTGGGTACTGCGGCTTTGGAATATCCCATGTCATAGCGGCGTATAGCCAGCTTTTCAACGATATCTTCCAATACTTCGGGTTTATCAACTGAAGTTGTGAGGTGTAGATTTTTTTTCATGACAGGAGTTTTAATTGTTTACGATGTTGTTGTTTCTTTTCTATCAATGAGATACCACAATGCCAACAGAATTTAAAAACGCTTTGTTAAAGAAGAGGGAAAAGGATTGTTAAAGCATGGAGAAATAACCAGTGAGCAGTACCATGAAAGAAATTCAAAGACCTTTAACTAGTTCTTATTAACTGTTGGCACAGTATTCATACATCAATACCCGAATCAAAAAAATAAATCAACATGAAAAAGATGTTTACCATTGCAGCGGCACTCACTGCGCTATTATTTGTTAGCGCCACCGCCTCTGCACAATTCCCTGGTTCCAGGAACATGGAGCGCAGGGGGCAGGTTGTCATTCCCGTTCCACCCCGTCCAAATGTAGCAGTATCATTAAGCTTTGGAAATGGAGGGGGTTACGATCGTTACGACAGGAATGATCGTTATGATCGCCACCGCAGGTATGATCGTCATCGCAGGTATGACCGGCACCGCAGGTATGATCGTTATGACCGTCATGATCGTTATGACCGCCACCGCCGTTCTTATCCTTCAAGGAGGTACTAAGAAAAAACCACGACCCTAAACCCAGACGAAAGTTTGGGTTTTTTTATTCGCTGAAGGCCAGCTGCACGCTAACAGCAGCGGGAAGATCTTTCAACCCCTCCTCCGGTCCGGTTAGAATAATAATTAATTTTTTAAAAAAAAGTGAGATAATATTTTGTTCGTACGAAAAATTTCCTACCTTTAATTTATGAAAGAAAATAAAAAAGAAACCAGTCTCCGTGAGCCAACACGTTCTGAGCTGGAGATATTACAGGTATTGTGGCAGCACGGTCCTTCTACTGTCCGGTTTGTTAACGAACAACTCAATAAAGAAAAGCGTGAAGTACAATATACTTCTACATTAAAGCTGATGCAAATAATGGCGGACAAAGGGTTATTGAAAAGGGACCTTAGCCAAATGAAACATATCTACAGCGCAGCCGAAGAAGAGAATAAAACAAAAGATGCTTTACTGGAACGGTTCGTGAACACGATGTATAATGGATCAGCAAGCTCTTTACTGTTACAATTGCTGGGTAATAAAAAAACATCCAAAAAAGAAATTGATGCGATCAAAGACCTGATAAAGAAACTTGATAAATAGCCATATTAAAACATAGTTTATGCAAGCATTAATAAAATCACTGGTATGGACATTTGTTCATTCCCTTTGGGAAGGATTCTTCGCCGCTTTGCTGGTAGCAGTTATTATTTCAGCAACAGGAAGAACAAAAGCCAGGCTTCGCTACAATTTGCTGGGAATGGTCTTCATGTTGTTTCTCACTGCTGTAACAGTTACTTTTATTATCCAGTTCCGGGGCGCAACACCTGCATTGGTTAATACAGCAGCAGTACCCGAAGCTGCTAATCCGATTGCTAACATTTTACCCGAAGCATTAACAGGAGGCCTGGCCACTGATCTCACCACATGGCTGGATGCTAACACCGTTTTGCTCTTAATGCTGTGGTCCTTATTCTTTATAATGAATTGTGTTAAACTGATCGCCGGGTTATCGGCTGTTAAGCGTCTCCGGCATAATAACACACATCCCGTTGGTGAAGAATGGAGAATAAAGCTGGAGCAGTTGCGGGAAACACTGGGTATCCGCCAGGCAATAGGCCTGTTGCAATCAGAACTTATAAAGGTTCCGGTCGTACTCGGTTACCTTAAGCCTGTGATCCTTGTACCTGTTGGATTAATTACCAGTATCCCAGCTGAGCAGGCAGAAGCCATATTGCTGCATGAACTGGGCCATATCTGGCGAAAGGATTATATCGTGAATTTCTTCCAGCGTTTTGTAGAAGCCATATTTTTCTTTAACCCCGCTATAGTTTGGATATCCTCGTTGCTGCGTGAAGAAAGAGAGGCATGCTGCGATGATATAGTGGTAGCCAGGATCGGGCAGAAGCGAAATTATTTAAATGCTCTTGTCAGCTTCCAGGAATATGCGGTTAACCATAAGTCTTATGCGTTGGGCATCAGTAACCGGCGGCAGTACTTACTCAACCGGGTAAAAAGAATTGTGACAAATGAAAATAAAAAACTGAACCTGGCTGAAAAGGCAGCCCTGTTGTCAGGTGTTCTCTTGTTTTCCGCCTTTACTTATATCTCGCAGGAAAAGGAAATAAATACCCTGCCTGTTACCGTGCCTGTTGAGCGGTTCACCGGTCTGCAGCAGTCAGATGCATCCCTGGTAGAAAAGATCCCGGCTGAAACAAAAACCCCGGTAACCAGGAACGTAAAGAAAAAAGTCAAACTTCCCACTAAGCCAATAACTGATACAATACCGGTTAAAGAAGATAAAACCAGGCTTAGTTCAAGTCCGGATCAAAAATCATTACCAACAGGCGATGACCGGAAGAAAGCTGCCGCTGCCACTGAGGCTGATAAGGTTTTGAAGGAGATAGAACAGATAAAAAACCAGATCGGGGCAAAAAAAGAAAGCATTGGTATGAGGAAAGAAAAATTAAAAGAACAACAGGGGAAAGACAATAAAGAAGAACAGGCGCTGAAAAGCGAGATAGAAAAAGAAAGGGCTGAGATTGAAGGACAAAGAGCGGAATTAAACAGGAAGCGGGCACAGCTGGAAAGTATTAAAAAGCAAGATGAAAATAAAAAGCAACAGGACAAGGTAAAACAAAAGGAAAAACAAAAAGAAAAGGAAAATGAAAGAAAAGAAGAATGGAAGACCAGGAAGGGTAATGAATGGGAGAACAGGAAGGCAAGTGAATGGGGGAACAGGAAAGGCAACGAATTAAAAAATGAGATAAAGAACGAAAATAAGAATGAAATTAAGCACGAGATGAAAATTGAAAGGAAGGAAGACTTGATCGTTGAGCCCAAACTGACAAACCCAAAAATAAAGACAGCAAAAGTTGAATATAATTATCGCGGCAAACTCGCAATAGAGAAGGATAAAAAGCTCTTTGCATCCGGCAAAACATCTTTGTTTAAAACAAATTCAGGCAAATACGAAAAACAGGAACGCCGGTTTAAGCTGGCGCAACAGAAAAAAATACCAGCACCCAAACCTCCTGTTGGCAAAGAAAATCTCAAAAGTCCGGTTTCCCCTGAAATGAAAACTCCGCCTATACAGCAGGTACATTAAAACAAAAACTATGGATCTCTTTAAAGGCCAGGGATGGCCTGACGGGTAAACTATGCCTTTTATTAAACAGATAAGCCATGAAAAAAATCATCATCTTAAGTTTCATCTTTCTTACTTCCCTGTGCGGCTACGGCCAGGAAGCAGAAAGGCTTCATGCCCGTGGAGTCCGACAGGCAAAAAAAGAAAGCTATACAAAAGCGATAGCACTTTTTACAAGGGCGATTCTGGCAGATGCTTCTTTAACAGAGGCATATTATAACCGGGGGCTGGCATATTCTAAAATAAAGAGGTACGAAAATGCCATTGCAGATTATACAAAAGCAATTAGTATGCGCCGACAATTTATAAGAGCTTATAATAACAGGGGAGCAGACAAGATCGAATTAAAAGATTATAACGGAGCGGTGCATGATTGCAGTATAGCAATTGAACTGGATACCAGCTATGCGATGGCCTGGTATAATCGCGGTGTTGCCAGGCTTAAATTAAGGGCGTACGAAAAAGCGCTTATTGATTTTGAGAAAGCAATTGCGCTTAACCCGGCCTACATAGAAGCACGTAAAAACCGCAATATTGCAAAAGAAAGATTGAAACAGATTATGGCCGGGGAGTGAAAGAGTTTATTTATATAAGGTATGAAATAGATCACCCAATTACCCTGGCAATTCTAACTTGATAGAGTTAATATTTAATTTCAATTCCTATGAGGTCCCGACCGGATTCGAACCAGTAGTATTGAATTTAAAACCCTTTTCATTTTAATAATTATAGTCAGCCAAAATAATATCTGTTACCAATCTCGAGTTCGTCAATGTCACTCCGGTTCCACCGGTGTAAGTAAACTCAGCAGCAGCTAACCTTACTCCGTTTTTAAACAAGCGTAAAGTCCCTGTTATACCTGCATGAGCCAGGGTGATACTGGTAGATGTACTCCCCGTGAATTCTTCACCATAAACAAATGTGGGCCCAGGAGATACCAAAGATGTGAACTTTACCTCTTTTGTGGCAGGGTCTAAAACCATAACTTTATCGGCTCCAGCGAAAGATTCAGCAGCATTAGGAAGTTTAATTGTAGTAGGAGTTACTTCTAAAGAAATAATAGCATTAGGTTGAAAAAGGAAAGATGTTCCCTGATAAACAAAATATCCCAAGTCATTGTTGGTATTCTTATATCTTTCATAAACATAAGGTTGCGTGGAACTTTCATGATAAACTGTCGGAAAGGCCTGGTGAGATTTAACGGCCACTCCCGGATAATTGGTTATTAACCCAGCGGAAGGATTATTAATTCTTACGCCATTCAAGGGCCCAGTAATTTGTAAGCTTGTGTTCAGATCCAATCCTTCAGAACCGACAACCATATCGGCCCCCCCACGGATAGTTGATCCCCTTGTGCCGTTTAAACTTAATGTCCGTATAGAATTTATAGGATCTGGTTGAAACGCTTCAAAGTAAGGGTCAATGATCGTATGACTTCCACTTGGGCTTGACATTAGATATGGACCACCACTCCAATATCTTGTTGAATCATTCCACGTGGGGCCTGTACCCATTTCGGAGCATTCACGCCAGTATGCTGGAAATAAGTCCGGACGAAAATTTATATTAATTATGTTGTCGGGATTTATTGCGCTATAATATTGACCTCCTGCCGGATACCTTACAACAACGTTACTGCCGCTACCACTTCCACAAAATGCAAGATGAGGGCTTAGATATGCATTACCTAAACTGCCATTGTCATATATACCCCACCTTCTTATTGTACTTCCATTAAATTTATAGACATTTATCTTATTTGCATCACAGCCATTTATATATAGACCATGATTGCTGTTCTTTGCTGTACAGTTAAGCAATTCGGATAAATCGATGTTTCCGTATATAGGACTTAGGGCTTCATGACATGCTTCTAAATTAAAACCATTACCCTGTACCTTTTCGATATATACCCTATTAAGTGATACCTGCGATCTAGCATCTATCCCATGTGCTGTACTGTCACCAAAATCCCCAGCGTTAAATGCTTGGTAAATATAAATGTCATTGATGGTATTTCTCATTGCAACACTGTCTTCTCCCAAAAATGGTATAACTATACAGGTTGCATCTTTTGGAAACTCTATTCTTGTTCTTGGCTCTACAAAACCGTTGTCACCTTGGATTGTTATAGAGTATTTTAATTTTAATTGTGTTGAATAGTAAAACCCTATCGCTCCTCCGGTATCACAAGGAATGTAGAGTGTTTTCCATGATGAATTTCTTGTCATAAAAATTTGTGCAGAATCAAATTCATCAGCAATATCATAGCCGGTAAATCCTACATATTCATAAGGACGAATACCCCACCATTTTAGATTAACTATCCCGTTCTCGACCTCGTGAATAAACCTTCCTGTTGAATGTGCTGTATCTATGTTTATGATCCCGCCGCCATCATCTGCAGTAGCGCATGTATCACTCCATATATAGATCCCACCCCCTCCATCCCCTGGTACGCGATAACCCAGGACCTTTATTACGGTGCCATCTGCAATAGGCAATGGGGTACTCCTTAAAGCGCTTATATTATCAACAACCGATACAACCTGTGATTTGCTTATTAATTGGCAACTTAATAAACACATAAAAAGTAAAATTTTCATGGTAATATTTTAAGATTAATAATGACTGCTTCTAAATACTTAAAAACTTTAGAATTAAAAGAGTAAATCAAATGTACTTTGCTTTTTTTCTAACTACAATACCCTAAAAGTAGTAGCCAAGTAGCGTTATCTATACCCACAATATGTTATATGCTTTCACCTTTCTTTTATGTATTTTAGTTGGGTAACAACAATCATGAAGTCAATAGTTGTCAGTTTATTTTTTCTTGTTTCATTGCCTGTAGTAGCCCAGCAAAAAATTCCTAAAATGTTGGACAATACCATTGTCATTGATACGATATGAACAATCAAAGAGATTAAACAGATACTTTTTAACCGGGGATTTGCTATTGACGGAAGCGATACAGCATTTTTTTTTACAACCCCGAAATCAATGAAATCGGCTGCAGTACTCAGGCTAATGTTTGGCCGTACGGATACGTCAATTATTATTAAAGGGTAAATATAAACTCCAGGTGGAACTCGTTTTATTGGGTAGCCCTATTAAAAATGAGTTCGAGCCTGTAGAATACGACCCGGGTCGTTCAACCCGCCTTACGGCGGACCAAACGGCTCTATGTTTTTTGTCCTGTTTTACACATCCCCGGGACGGGGGGTCGCTGCCTTAAATTTCATCACACAAAAAAGCCCTTACAAGTAAAACCTGCAAGGGCTGATTGGAAAACTAAACTGTAATTCTGCTGTAGGGGAAGAACAGTAACTTTCTTTTTCGGGTTGTCTCTCTTTTTCTTTTCCACGTATAAAATAGCTTGAAACCCTTTCCCTGACTGTTATTAACTTTTACCCAAAAACACAACGGAATAAAATTGTAGTGAAACTTATAGTGAAACTTCAATATCTTTAGGTAAAGCTATTTACCATGCCACGTCAACCGGAAGTACATTTCAGGCTAAAGCCAGAAGATCAGAACGGCAGGCATACAATCTACCTGCAATTCATCTACAGCGGTCACAGGCTCTTTTATTCCTTTGGGCAGACTGTTAGGCTTAAAGACTGGAACACAGCAAAAGAACGCGTTAAAAACAAGCAAGCAACAACTTCAGATGGCAAGTATGCCCTTAATGATTTACTGGATAACCTGCATGCGCTATGCATAAAAACTTATAATGGATCCTTGAAGACAGGTATACCGGCACCCGGGCAGATAAAGAAAGTGCTGGAGGATTTTGTAAACCAAAACCATGATGATCAGACTGACAATCCTACGCTTTATAAACTGGCCCAAAGGTTTATTGATGGAGAAATAAAAAATAAGGGCAAGGATAAGAGCCGCGGGAGTATAAGTAATTATAAAGCTGTTACAAAACACCTCAGGGAATTTGAGAGTAAGACCAGGTACCGGTTAACATTTGAAACTATTAACCTCGACTTTTTTTATAAATACACTTCATTCTTAAAAGACAAATTAAAACTTGCTCCCAATACAATAGCAAAAGATATTTCTATTCTTAAGGTCTTCATGAGTGAAGCTGTAGACTTAGGGTATACCGCCAATATGCAGTTCAGGCATAAGAAGTTTGCCTTTCATGAAGTTGACACTGATCATGTCTATTTAACTGACGAAGAGCTGCATGATCTTTACAATTTCGATTTGAGCCATCATAAGAAACTGGAGCAGGTAAAGGATCTGTTTATTTTTGGTGCCTGGGTGGGGTTAAGGTTTTCAGACTTCTCAAATATCAAACCGGAAAACATTGTAAAGATCGAGGGCGATTACTTCATAAAAATAATAACACAGAAAACAAAGGACTTGGTAATAATTCCTTGCAATCCAGTGGTACTGGAAATATTTGAAAAATATAAAAGCAACGCCAATAGGTTACCAAAAACAATTTCCAATCAAAAGTTCAACGATTATATAAAGGACGTTTGCAAACTGGCCGGCACTTCCGATGTTAAACCTGTAAAGGAGATGATGGAAAAAGGCAGGCTTAGTACAAACCCAGGTCAGGAACTATGGCAGTCAATCTCATCCCATACTGCCCGTCGATCTTTTGCAACCAATTATTACCTACAGGGATTTCCAACATTGGACCTTATGAAGATCACCGGGCATAAAACAGAACGGGCGTTCCTTAAATATATCCGGGTTAGTAAACTCGATACTGCCAAACGCCTGGCAGCTCATATTAAATTGAACTGGAGTAAGAAGATATTGAAGATTGCTTAGACCCGGAAGGTTTACCGGCAACCTTCAAGCGCGCATACTAACTACTTGACGCTTTCCTGATCTTTAAGTTTACCTTATCAATAAAGCTGGCTTTGTATTTTGTCTTTTCCTTTTTGGGAACATCAGCATTGTTTTTCACCACAACAATTTCATTGACTTTCTCGCCGTGCACTGGCTTAAGTAAGTTTCTCATAAAATCTTTTATTGAAATATCAGCATTAGCTGCAATTTGTCTTATTGCTTTTACTGTCCTCTTTTCAGCTACAAATGTGAACCGTTGGAGACCTGGTCCCAACTCTCCTGACTTCACAGCATTGTCTTTTCTTGGCCTTCCTTTCTTACTCATTCCTTAATTTACTTGTATACAAATTTAATGATTTTAACGACAATACCACTATTTACCACATAGTATATAGACAATCCCTCTTTTTTTATATAGTATATAAAGGCATCAATGAATACTGAATTATTAACAAGGAAGCAGGTTGCTGAACATTTTTCAGTTAAACCAGGTACGGTTAGAAAATGGCAAAGGCAAGGAAAGCTGAATCCTTTTTGCCGGCTTAATGGACGCCCAAGGTATCGCCTTGAAGACCTACATCATTTGTTAACTGATAAACCAGAAAGCAATGAAAAATAGCCAGATAATTATTTCCGGCTTGACGCCTGATGACCTGGTGGAATTGTTCCGGCCAATGATACAGGAGGAGGTCAACAGGATCAAAGGTGATCAGGAAGAAAAACTACTATCACCTGCAGAGACGTGTAAAATGTTTCAGCCATCGATAAGTAAGGTTACACTTGCCAGTTGGACAAAGCAAGGTTTAATAAATGATCATCGTATAGGTGGCCGGGTTTATTATAAGCAGTCGGAAATTCTCAGCAGCCTGCAAACATTAAAAAAGTATAAGACGGTATTATAAATAAAAAAGCCTGCAGGCTAAGAACAATATTTTTCAACAGCACAAATTTACTGAATGGGTAGCGATAATACAAATGAATTAACCATATCCCCTGAAAATATTATTGCACAGATTAATGTAGAAAGACAAGGGATAAGCGGACATAATGCAGTTATACAATTAAAGGATTTTGACAGTTTCCGGGTTACAAAAGAAAAGCACATTACTGAGGCAAAGCCTGTGATCACTATTAGCGGAGCTCCAGTTGCGGCGCCGGGAAATATAACCCCAATTACTGCGGAGGGCAAAGGAGGCAAAACAGCATTAGTTAGTATCCTGTTGGCCGGCGCAATTTCCACCACTGGGATCATAGACGGATTCCCGGGAGTAAGTGTACTTCCTAATGTTAATAAAAAGGCTGTTATTGGTATTGATACAGAACAGAGCGCAAGTGATCAGCAATACAATGTAAAAACGGTCCTTAGCCTGGCAGGCATAGAAATAACTCCTGAATATTTCTATTCGTATAATATCAGAACGTTACCATTAACCGAATACCGTCAATTCACGAGTAGCGCATGCGAGCTCTGTAATAAAGAACATGCCGGAATTCATCTTATTGTTTTGGATGGCGGAGCTGATTATATAACCAGCGTAAATGATGAGGCTGATGCCAATGAATTTATTGCTTATGCAATTTCACTTTCAGTAAAATACAACTGCCCGGTAATTCTGGTAATTCATCTAAACGAGAATGCTGGTAAAAATGGAGATACCATGCCGCGGGGACATTTAGGGCGCCAAGCTATAAGGAAAGGATATTGCCAGCTGAATATTACCAAGGATGCAGACATATCAACTTTACAGGTCCTGAGAGCACGTAAGGCAGGATCCTCAGACACCGGCTTAATACATTATCGATATAGTAAGGAGAAGGGATATCATGTTTCTATTGATGCTGAAACGGTAATTAGTACAAAGCAGGGCCAAAAGGATATGGCAGCGAATAAGAAAGCTGAAGCAATTGCTTCAAAGATTTTCTGCCCACCTGCATCCTTTACTCATAAAAACTCCATTTCCGAAATAATGAAGATCACCGGTAAAACAGCATCTACTGCAAAGCGGTATTTGAATGATATGATCGGCTGGGATTTTATTGAAAAGGGTGTAGATGGGAATTATAGATTAAGAAACCTGGGGATTTAATAAGCTAAACAAAGCTAAGGTCCAAAAGGGTCCAAAAGGGTTCAAAAGGGTTCAAATGAACCTACAATATAAGGGTTCATATTTCCCCCCTTATAAGGGGAAATGAACCTGAACCTAAAAAGTGAACCTTGACAAAAAAGTAAAATGACCTTAAATACATCATACAAATTCGTTCTTGAAAAAAGTAGCAGGAAAATTGTTTGCCCGGGCTGCGGTAAGAAAACAGCGGTCAGGTATATGAATACAGAAACAAAAGAATTTCTGCCTGATCATGTTTGCCGTTGCGATCGTGAAAATAATTGTGGGTATCACTTAACAGCTGGCCAGTATTTTAAAAGCGAGGGAATAGAATACAAGCCTACTACAAAGCAGCTGGCACCAGTAGAAGAAATAAAGGTCGACCTGATGCTCAAGGATTATATTGAAAAGTCAATGTGCGGTTATGATAAGACAAACTTTGCAACATGGCTTATCTCCCTGCTCACTGAGAAAATAGCAAACCAGGCTCTATTAAAATACTTTGTTGGAAGGTCTCGGAACGATGGTAACAGAGCTACAATCTTTTGGAGGATCGATAAGGATGGCAATGTAAGGACGGGGAAAGTGATCAGCTATAATCCTTTGACCGGGAAAAGAAATAAGGACAGGGGCGCTTATATGGTGCATCCAAAGGAAAAGTTTAATTGTGTTCTATGTTTTTTTGGTGAACATCTTTTGACTGAGTACCCGAATAAAACGGTAGGTATTGTTGAAAGTGAAAAGACAGCCATCGTAGCTTCTATATTCATCCCTGACATGGTTTGGATTGCCACAGGAGGGAATAGCGGATGTAAGTGGCGTGAGTGGTCTGTGTTCAATGTTTTAAAAGATAGAAGGGTTATCCTATTCCCTGACTTTGGATTCTTTAATAAGAAAACCGCGAAGACTTGCTTTGCTGAATGGAGTGAAAGAGCTACCATGATCAGGCGCCGTATGTCATGCAATATTAGCATAAGCAGGATCCTTGAGGATAGGTTATCTGAAGAGGAAAGGATTAACGATTTTGATCTTGCTGATATGCTTATCAAGACAGAAAGCCCGGGAGGGTTGGCAATGACAGATATACCAGGTTATCCAGTGATGTGGGACATGCATGCTAAAACATAATTTAAATACTGATGCTTAAAATTCATAACAATATGATCCGCAAATGTTCACCCATAGGCAAAGAGCCGAAAAACATGGGAAGGATAAAGAGAACATTGGATCTCATACTATTTCTTTCAACCTGGCGAACAATTGGAGAATGCGCTTTACATATTCAAGTGAGCGAACGTTCAATCCAGAGATATTTCCAATTATTGATGCATTTGGGTTTCGAACTGGAGAAGCATACAGGGAGGTTTTATGCATATAGGATAACCAATATCAAAGATTTCTTTGGCATTAAAGAGACAGAATGAAACATTATATCCCTATCTGTACGCACGTATACAGCAAAAACGACCTTCCAAAACCTGAGAAAACCTGAAGTACGTGCGTGTATATCAAAGGCAGGTTCATGTTGATGCAGTACAGCTAATTTATATTGGTTGTTAAGTGCTTATACTGGGGTAAGTCGTATTTGTTTCACTAAGGGTTTCACTACGTGCCATGTTCCAGCCCTTTAAACAGTTTTTAAAATCTCGCATAGTATAATATGGACTTTGACGCACTCAGCGACAATCTTCAATTTCCCACATAGTATTATGTAAGTCTAAATATTTTTTATGAATCAAGTAGATAAAATTCTGGCCCATGCAAAGCAGGAGATGTCTGACCTAAAGGACCTTATAAGAAAAGATGAGGCGGCCGCGAAATTACGGGTGTCTACAAGAACTATTGAGCGGATGGCGGCTAAAGGAGTATTAACAAAGTTCGAGGTCATCGACAAAACCTCAGTAAAGTTCTCAGCAAATCAAATTGCATGCTTATTCCACAAAAAGCCTGAGTATAAACCAGAGCCGATAAAAACAACCTTCAGCAAATACACAACGAACCAAAAAGCTGCCCCAGTATTTCCCCCTGCCTTTGGTGGAACTATTGAAGTTACCCTCCCTGATAGTTCAGTCGTGTTATCAGCAACAGGCTGCTACGATCCTACAAACCCGACTGGAGAAGTGAAGTCATTTAATTGGGAAAAGATGAAAGGATCTCCCACGATGGGAATGCTCAGAACACCCGCAGAAATATCAACCGAGTTTGTATCGTTGGTTGTTGGAGATTATAAAATGAAGTTGACACTGACCGGCAGCACCGGTGTAAGTGTATCGAAGGATTTTGTTGTCAAAGTAAAGATGCCAGCCAAACCAAAGCCTTCTGATCCTGCTGCTTTGCCTGATCCAAGCATGGCCGGCCCTCCACCGGCAGGAGTATCACAGTCTCAGTGGGAAGCCCACAGGGCCAAATACGGATTGACATCGCAGGAGAAGCCAAAGGAGAAGCTAAAGTTCAAATACGGTTTTAACATACACATAAATAAATTATAAACTCATCATGACGGTAGAGCAGTCGATAGAAAATGCAATCATGACTTTCCAAAAATTGGTCACTTGCACCGTGCCAATTAGAGGACTGAAACACGTTGCAGTAATTGAAGCTGCTTTACCAGATTGGTATAAACGCTAAAAACAAAAAACATGAAAAAATTATTATTCAAATTCACACATCACACAGGGGAAGAACATGATGTGCAACTGGAAGGGATTTTTACAAATGAGGAAGGACTACGCACTTTTGAAAAATGTAGCGCCGAGAGTGTGGCAGTGGAACGTTTTCAAGTCTGGTTGAATTCTACTATTGGAAACAAGAAAACTCTTTCAGAATTCCTTCTTCAACATCAAGGAGAAAAATAGCTCTTTTGTTTTTTTTGCGCCTATACCTACCGCCTTTGTTAGAAATATCAGGGGCGGTATTTTAAAACCTTACAAATGAAAATAAGACAATTCCAAGAGCTGTATTCTGTGGTAACATCAACAGATACCAGTGTAAACTTCGGATTAGATAAGGCTTCCAAAATGATCTGTGCTGTGCATGGCAAAACAATGGACCAGGTAGACAAGATGCCAATGGCGAAGTTTAACCGGCTTTGCGTTGAAACAGTAAATTACTTTGAAGCATTAAGCAAAAGCCTTCTTAAAAACAAGCCCAAAAAATATGTGTATGTGAAAGGACGTATCTACCAGATCAATTACCGGGTGGATCAGGAAAATACTGATGCTGCTAAGCACATTGAATTCCTCTCCTACGGCAAAGACGTAATACCAAACCTTCACAAGATCATGGCTTTTATCTCTACTCCTATTAAATGGAGTTGGGGAAGGTTTATTCCTTACGAAAGGTCATTCGGTGATATCGCCAATGACTTTAAGCATGTGCCGTTTAATGTAGCCTACCAAGCTTCAGCTTTCTTTTACACGCATTACAGAGCATTCCTTGAGATATATCAACCCAAGCTGATAAGAGAACTCATGAAGAAGGGAATGAAAAAAGAAGAGGCTACAGCAGCGCTTGATGCATCCCTTAGCGTAATGGACACATTTGAAATGCCTGCATGGACAAAGGAACCAAAAGAATATCTATTAAACCGTTTCAGCAGTAATTAAAAACTTAACATGGCAAAAGTAGTTATAGGTGCAGAGGTGAAGGTGGCGGGCCTTGATCAGGCCGGGCAAAGCGTGGGTAATTTCAAAAAGCAACTGAAGGAGGCTACCAATGATTTGCTTTTAATGTCGCAAAAGTTTGGAGATACATCCAAGCAGGCGCAGGAAGCTGCAAAGAAAGTAGCCGGGTTACGTGATGCGATCGGTGATGCTAAAGCTTTGACAGAAACATTTAACCCTGATAAGAAGTTTGTGGCCCTCGGAGGGGCATTGCAAGGGACCGTAGCCGGCTTCTCAGCCCTTACTGGTGTGATGGGATTATTTGGCGCACAGAGTAAAGAAACAGAAGCTTTGCTTTTAAAGGTGCAATCTGCTATGGCATTACAGCAAGGCCTGGCAGGAATAAAAGGATCCATCGATAGTTTTAAATTACTGGGAACAGCAATACAGGCCAGCTCAGCATTCCAAAAAGCAAATAATATTGTTACCACTATCGCTGTCGGTATACAGAGATTATTCGGTGTTTCTGTTGTGCAAACCGGTACAGCATTCAATGTTTTAAAAGGAGCGATCATTGCTACCGGTATTGGTGCGCTGGTGGTTTTAATTGGCACGGCCGTTTCACAGTTAAACCTATTTGGCGATGCCTCTCAGGACGCCGCTGCGGATCAGGATAAGTTAACCGAATCAATTAATAAGCAAAAGCAGGCCTTGGAAGAGGCTATGCATAGCAACCAGCAATACGTTGACAGGTTAATTGATATCGTTAAGAACAATGAAAGAATTGCAGACCTGCAAGCGATGGGCGCCGGCCATGAAAAGGAAATTGCTGACTTACGCAAAAAAAATATTGCCATTGAACTGGAGAATGTACGTGTTGAATTAATAACAAAAAAAGGTCTGTTAACCACGCAGGAAGAACTGACGTTAAAAACGAAGGAGTATACTTTACAAAAGCAATTTGAGAGAATTGATATTGAACTTGCAACCAAGGCAACGGAAAATAATAATAAAGAAAAACAGAAGGCCATTGAAAAAGCAGCAAAAGAAGCCGCTGTCTTAAAGGAATTAAATGAATACAAGGCTGGAAAACGGGCAGAAGAGAAAGCAGCCATTGAGGCTTACGGCACTGAACTGGCTGCTCAGGATAAAGCGGAAGGAGATGCAACAATTAAACAGCTAAAGGATAATAAGCTTGCAGAATTACAAGCAAAGAAGGATTTAGCTGACCTGGCATTGCTTGAAGACCCGAATAGCATTGTCAATAAGCTGGCTGCAAACCAGACTAATTTCGATTTGGAAATGGAGCAGTTTGAAGGCAACAATGTTCAAAGGCAGATCAAAGAAAAAGAGCATAGCGATGCTAAAATTAAAATTCTTGATGAAGAAAAGGTTGCGAAAAAGAAGATATCTGATGAGGATAAAGCGGAGAGAGAACAGAACCTTGCGCATTATGCATCCTTACTGGATAACTTGGCTGATGTTGTTGGGAAACATACAGTAGCCGGTAAAGCCTTAGCTATTGCATCAACAGTTATACAAACATATCAGGGAGCTACTGCTGCACTTACATCGTTCTCAACCGTTCCTATCGTTGGTACAGCCTTAGGCTTTGTTGCTGCTGCTGCAGTCGTCGCAAGTGGTTTGAAAAGTATTCAAAAAATAGCGTCTGTTAAAGTGCCTGGTAAAGGCGGAGGCGGAGGTGCGCCGAGCATCTCAGGATTAGGTGCTCCCAATCTTCCCAATGCTCCTTTAACACCACGCCCACAAACTACTACTCTCGATCAGCAAAGCATCAACGGAATAAACAATGCTGCCAACAGAGCATATGTTTTAGAAACAGACGTGAGCGGTAACCAGGAAAGAATCCGTAAGCTGAACCGTGCCGCCCGCATCAATTGAGAAAAAAGGCACCTGTTCAAAGTGCCTTTATCTCCTCGATAATTTTAAGCCGCTTCTACGGCAAACTTCTTTATCTCATTTAAATAATCCTGTTCAACACGCAACGCACTTTGTAGATGACCTACACCATCGTATTCGATAAATGCCAGGTTCAATTCAGCCTGGCAATACTCCTCCTTTAACCTTGCTGCAAACCTGTTAATTTTATAAAGAAATTCAACAACTGATTCTAATGCAGCAGGAGGGATAACCGCCGAAACTTCTTTGGATGTAAGAAGTTTGATATAATCAATAGAACTATATTCCAGGCCCCACACTTTAGAACCAACATCATAATTGCAATCTAAAAGTTCTGTTAAAAGGCAATCCACTATTGAACCACCGTTAAGCTTTGTTGCTGATAAATATTCCCTGAGCGTATCTTTTACTTTGTCAACACGGGCTGATACTACCTCATGAGACACGCCTTCAAATAATTCATATTCCTGTTCTGCATTGTCGGATTTCTTGTTTTCAATTTGGCGTATTGTCATGTACTTCATGCTTGAATTTTTTTTCATGATTTAATTTTTAGAGTTATAAAATAAGTTGAGATGATCGGCTGGAAATAGAATCACTTTGCCAGGGTGTATATTAATAATGAAATCCACTGATTTGAAAGAAGGGCAATCAATGTTTTTCAAACCGGCGAACATGCTTTTCAACGGGCAGGTATACTGTTTTATGCAATTATCGCATTTGTTTTGTGTGTTCATACAGCTAAGGTTTTTTTGATTCAAAGTCTAAGATAGTAAAATAATGTATACCAAGTATACATTATTTATATATTTCTCCTTGTATATGTTTTCAGCTTATACCCTATAAGTTGTATACCCGGTATACATTTAATTATGTACCTTTATAGTCAAATATTAATTATGGCAACTAAGATTAGGGTTGGAACAAGAGGTCCTGCACGAACAGATAAAGACAATAAAGCAGCAATCAGCTCTGAGAAGTTTACTAAGCCAGGGGAAAAGCGTAGAACCTATATCGTAGATATCGCATTATCTGATAAGATAGACGCTATTGCTCATTGGGATCGGGTAGATATCAAAGATGTAGTTAACGAAGCCTTTACCGGTCATGTGGCAAAATATGAAAAGAAGAACGGTCCTGTTAAGCCCGTTAAAAAATAATATCCTCACCCCCTCGATACAAATAATTTTACTCTTTGCTTTAACGGATCCTTTTTGTAATTTCCCAATGGAACTTAATAAAAGGAGATATCATTATAATGGATATTAAAGCAGATATAGAAGTCATTGAAAGAAAAATTGTTGCCTTGGAGAAGGCTCAAAGCGAATTGAAGGAGAAGCTGGAGAGGTTAAAAATAAAAGCAGCCAAACCAGCTTCCCCGGTTCGCAGAAACTTAAAAGCAAAAAGGATTCAGGAGATAGAAAATTTTTATACAAAAAGGCAATTAAATAAGAAGCTCAAATGAACAAGGCAGCAGCATTAAAAAAGTTGGAGCAAATGGAATTTTATGCAAAGGCAATCATTGAAATTTCTAAAGATCTGAAGAATGACCTGGATATAGAAGATAAGCCACAAATATCGGCTTACCGGAAAAAGAAGATGGAACGGGAAGCAGAGATGAAAATAAGGCTGGAAAAGTCACGTAGAAGAAGATTTGGTAAGTAACCATGAATGCGAGTAAATGATATGCTTTTTTATAATTTGCAGTCCTGGCCTGTGGAAGAAAAAAAGTGATAATTCATATACTGATCGACAAATTAAGGCTTGTATTTCCATTCCGGTGGACGTGTGTATTTTTTCATTCCATCTGTAACTTCCCCTGGCATTTTCGCTGACTTAAACTTTTCTTCGTGATTTTCGAGAAAAACTACTTGCTTGACACGGGCTAAAATATCTGCGGAGCTCCTTGAAGGAGGGAAAAAAACCTTCAACTTTATGTTGGGGAACCTTGATGTTACCATTTTAATTGTAGGCACCTGATCGCTATCTGCCGTAACCAGCACCACCGTATCTACTATTCCATCTAAACAATCTGATACTATACTAAGAGCAAGGTTTACATCTGTGCATTTCTCCTCAGGAACCGTGAATTTTAGCTTGCATGTAGCAAAGCATTCCACTTCTTTTTTGGTATAATGCCCATTGTGAATTGATACTTTGCTGCCATTTATTATTTGATTAGCAGTGAAGAAAGCGGATTGCCGGCTTCTTTTTTGGAGATTTGCGGGAGGAGCGGTAAAATATTTTACTTCTACCAGAGTATTACCTTCGCCTTCGGTGAAAAATTGTTGGCATAATTTGTATAAATCAATCCAATAGTAATTAAGCCATTCAGGGAATTTTCCGGCATGTTCCTTCAGACCATTATAAAAATTGAAACCGTCGAAGTAAACAATGACTCGTCTCATGGCGTTGCTTTGATAAAAAAAATGCTCCCAGAAGGAGCAGACCTATAATACTGAGATTACAGGGGGGCGTTGAAATACAAATGTATAACAAATTTTGTTACACAAATGAAAAAAATCCCCCGGGCAATTTGATAAAACGCACCACGTAGTGAAACCCTTAGTGAAACTTTTAAACCGGCAGAAATGAAAAAACCCTCATAAACGCATGATTTACAAGGGCTGATTGGAAAACTAAACTGTAATTCTGCTGTAGGGGAAGGGATCGAACCTTCACGGGGCAGTTAGCTATAACACAAAGTTCGGTGGTCGACCCCGGTCGTCCAGTCCGCCTTACGGCGGACCAAACGGCTCTATGTTACGTTTGTCCTGTTATCCCCACCCCCGAGACAAGGGGGCATGTCTGCCAAAAATTTCATCACCCCACAATTTTTAAGAACTTTCGTTGATAACACAAAACTAAGGTATTCACCCTATACGTTTAAAATATTTTATCAAATATTTGGAAATTATAGAAATAATTTAAATATTTGCTGATTAGTTTAATTTTTTTTAAAAACCCTAGTCTATATGGCGGCTAAATTAAATCTTGACAAATTGGATCTGCAGATCATTCATGAAATGATGGAAACAGCAGAGATCTCCTATGCCGAACTGGGAAAAAAATTGTTTGTGAGCGGCGGTACTATACATGTCCGCATTAAAAAGCTACAGGAATTCGGCATAGTAAAAGGTACAAAGCTGAATGTGGACCTTAAACAATTGGGATATGATATAACTGCTTTTGTTGGAATTTACCTGGAGAAAAGTTCTTTGTATGATGCTGTTGCCAAAGACCTGATGAATATACCCGAGATCGTGCGGCTTAATTATATCACCGGCAACTACAGCATGTTCATCGAAGTGGTTTGTAAAGACATCAACCAGTTGCGTTCTGTTTTGCACGATGAACTGCAAAAGATAAAAGGCATAGAACGAACAGAAACTTTTATTTCCCTGGAAGAAGGGTTTAACAGGAATGTGCAGGTGGCACCAACCCCCTAAGACCCCTCCGCCCCCTAAAGGGGGAACCGGGACTCTATTTATGAAGGCTCTTTTCGATTGCTCGAACAACCAAGTTTGAATCATTGAGGATGTCAGCCGTTGTAAATCGCAAAACTGTTAATCCCAAATCCTCCAGGTCTTTTTGCCTTACAAGATCATTTGTCATAACTTCTTCGAGGTCATGGATGTTTCCGTCTATTTCAATTACAAGCTTTTCAGTACGACAATAAAAGTCGGCTATATAAAGTGCGATGGGGTGTTGCCTTCTAAATTTTAATTTTGGAAAACATTCTTTCAATATTCCCCAAAGTATCATTTCAGTAGGGGTAACGTTGTTCCTTAACTGCTTTGCTGGTTCGAATAGCATAGGGCTTGCGCCATAAAACATACTCGTTTTCATATGGGGTCACTTTCTAACTAAATAAATCTCTTCCATTCGAATTCTCCGGTTCCCCCTTTAGGGGGTTAGGGGGTTCTCACATCAACAGCATCCCTCAACCCATTCCCCAATAAATTGAACGCCAGCACCAATAACATAATAGCAAAGCCCGGGATAAGTGCCAGCATAGGATTGTGGGTGATAATAAAATTATAATTCTCCTTTATCATCAGCCCCCAGCTGGGTTGCGGAGGCTGGATGCCAATACCTAAAAAACTTAAGCCGGCTTCTACAATTATAGCCGTTGCAAAATTGCCGGCAGCTATTACCATCACAGGCCCAAGTATGTTTGGTAAAATATGGCGGAGAATGATACGGCCATCTTTTAATCCCAGTGCCTTTGCCGCCTGTACATATTCCATTTCTTTTAGTGCCATTACCTGCCCGCGGATCAGCCGTGCCACACTAACCCACATGGTTAGCCCAACAGCAATGAAGATCTGCCAGAACCCTTTTCCCATAGCCATGGTGATGGCAAATACCAATAATAAAGTAGGAATGCTCCAGGTAACATTCACCAGCCACATGATCAGTTCATCAACCCACCCTTTGAAGTAGCCGGCCAATGCACCTAAAATAATTCCGAGCGTTAAGGAAATAAGTACGGCGATCAGTCCTACGGCCAGGCTAACCCTTGTGCCGATGATGAGGCGGCTCATGATATCCCTGCCGAATTTATCAGTCCCCAGCCAGTATTTTTTTGTGATGATATTTTTTTCAATAGCAGGTGGGTTATTAAAAGTTAATGCGTTGACAGAATAATACAGGACGATGGCAGTATCGTCATCAATGAACTTATTTATTAAAAGGCTGTCGCCATTTATAGTGTAACCCTTTATTGGAATTAATTGATACTGATTTCTTTTTCCACTGGTAAGATGATCGAGCCAGGTGCCGTCCGGATTTTTTCTTTCATTTATTTTTAAGAATTGTTGGGTGTACCCCGGCTTCTTTGCCTGTATCTCTACCGTTTGCAGGTCGGCATTGGGAGAGTTATCGGGAGCAATAACATAACCAAGCAGGGAAACAAGCACGGCAATGATGATAATGACCAGTCCTAATAATGCGCCCTTATTTTTTTTAAGTCGCTTCCATATTTGGGTTTTAAAAGAAAACTTGCTGACTGCCATACTGTAAATTAGGTTATTTTACTTTTCTTTCTTTCCATGAGTAAGACCCGAAGCTGCCTAACCAGCCTGCAATAACGGTGTAGATGATATGAAAGGGTTGCATCAGCGGGAAGGCCCATAGCATTGGGTGCTTATTGAAGAATTTTGCAACGGGATAAAGGAAAATAAGTTCTACAAGCGTTTTTATAACAAGTAACAAAAACCATACTCCCCAAATTGAACATTGCGCATTGAACATTGAAAACTGAACATTCCTTATCAAAGCAATAACAGGCAGAACAAGTAATGATACATTTACGAGGTAAACTAAAAGCAACACCCAAAAAATTCTTTTATCCTCGTACTTCCCCGCCTTGCTTGCCCAGCGGATACGCTGACTAAAAAATTCTTTTATCGAATTCACCGGCTGCGTCTGTACGATCACGTCTTCAGACTTTAAGAACATAACTTTCTCCCGGTAGCGCTTGTATATTTTATGCATCAGCAGCATATCATCACCGCTGGCAATATTATCAATGCCGGCAAAGCCACCCACTTCTTCAAATGCTTTTTTTGTATAGGCCATATTTGCGCCATTGCACATGCTGTGTATCTTTTTATGAACCGATGCGCCGGTGATCCCCTGCAATGTCATAAAATCCAGGCCCTGAAAAAACTCTATGAACTTATTGCTGCAATCAACAGATACCGGCGCTGCAATAAAAGCCGGCTCGTGCTGTTCATAGAAGGAGGCAAGTGTTTGTAACCAGTGTGGCGGTACGATACAATCTGCATCTGTAGTAACGATCAATTCACCCGTTGCTTGTTTGATGGCAATTTCAATCGCTTTCTTTTTATAGGAATTCAGTTTCTGATCAGCCACAAGATCCCTCAATGAAATGAGCCGGAGGTTCGGTAAAGGATGATTTGAAATTATTTCAGCGGTCTTATCCGTAGAATGATCGTCAACCACGATCACTTCAAAAAGTTCTTTTGGATAAAGTTGTTGGGATATGGAACCCAGGCATGCGGCAATATTTTCTTCCTCGTTCCTGGCAGCGATAATGACGGAAATCTTTGTTTGGGGCCCGACATTCTGGATCTCTCCCCTATAGTCAGGGATAGCCAGCCAGGCATTCCGGTAATACAGGATAAGTAAGAAGTAGGAGCCGAAAATTACCAGTAAAATGATCAGTAAAGCCTGCTGCATAATGGTTTGCCGTACAAGAGTGCGACGCAAGGATGTTCAATTTTGCACTTAGCCGGTAACACAAAAATAATTTTTAAAAATTCAAATGAATCATTATCTTTGGATAGTTGCATAAACAACCATATGTCAAACAACCAATTTAAGAAGGGCGAATTATACAGTTTTATTACAGGCAAGGCGAGTACGGCGATCGGCAGAAGATTACAAAAGAATTTTAAGCAGGCCAATATTGAAATAACCATCGAACAGTGGAGCGTGCTTTACCATTTGTGGAAGGAAGACGGCATGAGCCAGCAGCAATTATGCGACGCAACATTCAGGGATAAGCCAAGCATTACAAGGCTGGTGGATAACCTGGAAAAATTAAAGCTGGTAAAAAGAAATGCATCAAAGGAAGACAGGCGCAAGAACCTGATCGTTCTGAGTCCGCTGGGAAAAGAACTGGAAGAACAATGCATGGAGATCGCCAACACTACTTTGAACGAAGCATTGCAGGGTGTAACGAACGGGCAGATAGAAATTGCGAAGGAGGTATTGCAGATGGTGTATGATAACCTGAAGCAAAGCCCCCTCTAAATCTCCCCCCGAAGGGGAGACTTGCGGGAGTAAAATGGGCAAGACAATTTTTTATTAGACAAGATTTATTTGATAACATTCTCTTCAAAGTCCCCTCCACGGGAGGGGATTTAGGGGAGGCCAAATTAAATTTTATGAGCACAACAACTCCTGCCACAACGTCTTTAAAAGGCGGCGAATGGCTGATCAAAGAAAGCAATGCATTTGAAACTTTTATACCTGAAGACTTCAATGAAGAGCAATTGATGGTAAAGGAAATGTGTTTACAATTCCTGGCCAGTGAAGTATTGCCGATCGTTGACCGTATTGATAAGATGGAAGCGGGGCTCATGCCTTCGCTGATGGTCAAAGCCGGTGAGCAGGGACTTTTAGGAACTTCTGTTCCGGAAGACCTGGGCGGACTGGGAAAAGATTTTATTACTTCTACCATCGTTAATGAAGGTCTGGGCGGAGGCTATTCTTTTAGTGTTGCCATTGCGGCGCATACGGGTATCGGCACTTTACCCATTTTATATTTTGGTACAGAAGATCAAAAGAAAAAATATATACCTAAGCTGGCGAGTGGTGAATGGAAGGGTGCTTACGGTCTTACCGAACCCAACAGCGGAAGCGATGCGCTTGGCGCAAAAACATCAGCCGTGCTTTCTGCCGATGGCAGGCATTATATATTGAACGGTCAAAAATGCTGGATCACCAACGGTGGTTTTGCAGATGTTTATACCGTCTTCGCAAAGATCGACGGCGATAAATTCTCCACCTTTATTATTGAGCGGGGTATGCCTGGTTTTACACAGGGACCCGAAGAACACAAGATGGGCATCAAAGGATCATCAACCGTACAGTTATATTTCCAGGATTGTAAAGTACCCGTGGAAAATTTACTCGGCGAGATCGGCAAGGGCCATATCATCGCTTTCAATATTTTAAATATTGGCCGGTTGAAATTATGTGCTGCTGCCATTGGCGGAAGTAAGATGGCTTTGAGCTCTTCCATCGAATACGCGAAAACAAGAGAGCAGTTCAAAACAGCCATTGCCAATTTTGGCGCAATAAAATACAAGCTTGCCGAAATGGCCATACGCATCTTCGCCAGCGAGAGTGCATTATACCGCACCAGCAAATGGATAGATGATAAAGAAATAGAACTGGCAACTGCGGGCAAACCTTTTGCAGAAGCGTTGCTTGGTGCTGCTGAAGAATTTGCCGTGGAATGCGCCATATTAAAAGTGCATGGCAGCGAGGTACTGGATTATGTAGTTGATGAAGGCGTACAGGTACACGGGGGTAATGGTTTCAGCGATGAATATGCAGCCAGCCGTGCCTACCGCGACAGCCGTATCAACCGCATTTACGAAGGTACCAACGAGATCAACCGCTTACTTACCGTTGACATGATATTGAAAAGGGCCATGAAGGGTAAGCTCGACCTGATGGGCCCGGCGATGGCGGTTTCAAAAGAGCTGATGAGCATACCTGAATTTGGAAATGATGACGAAAGCGCTTTTGCAAAAGAAAAAAAGACCATCGTGAACATGAAGAAAGCCATCCTGATGGTTGCGGGCGCTGCCGTACAAAAGCTGATGATGATGATCCAGGACGAGCAGGAGATACTGATGAACATTGCCGATATGGCCATTGAAACATTTGAAGCAGAAAGTACATTACTGCGTATCATCAAGATGTCGGATAAGCAGGGAGAAGCGGCATCGGAGGTAAAGACCGATATGATGCGCTGTTATTTAAATGATGCGGTAGATAAGGTGAACAAGGCCGGCAAGGAAGCCATCAATGCTTTTGCAACCGGTGATGAACAGCGCATGATGCTGCTGGGTTTAAAACGCTTTACTAAAACAGAACCTTTTAACAGTAAAGATGCGAGGCGAAGGATAGCCGATAAATTAATTGCGGAGAACAGGTATCCCTGGTAAGCTTATTTAAAGACTAATTTTATAGAAACACTTCACTTATTGAAGTGTTTTTTGTTTTTTACCACAAAGGACACAAAGCGGGAGCACAAAGAACATTGAGTCTTGTCCTCTTTGTGCACTTCGTGAAAAAGCTTTGTGTTCTTTGTGGTTAGATATCCGGGGAATTAATTCAACATCACGAGGCCCAAATCATCAAAAAAAAATATTTTACCACATATTAATTTATTGGTACAGTTTTAGTGTACCTACCTGTAAACCAAATTACTTTATGGCAAAAAAGAAATCAGCCAAAGCTCCGGCTAAGAAAAAAGCAGCGGTTAAAAAGGCGGCTCCTAAAAGAGCAGCAGCTAAAAAAGGCGCTTCCAAAAAAGCAGCACCAAAAAAGTCAATAAAGAAAAAAGCAGTAGCGAAGAAACCAGCAGCCAAAAAAGCTGCGCCGGTAAAAAAGAAAGCAGCAGCAAAGAAAGCACCCGTAAAAAAAGCAGCGCCTAAAAGGCCGTTTTCAAAACCAGTCCAGGTTACAAAGAAGAAAACAGTAGCGGTAAAAACCCCAAAACCGAAAGCACCCGCAAAAGAAGAGCTGCCGCCAAAGTCAGAATTATCAGAAGAAATGAATGAAGAGGCGGTTCGTAAAGAAAAAGAAACGCAGTCGATGATGGAAAGCAGCCAGGGTGCAGAGATACTGGAAAGAAAGGAAGACCCGATAATGGCATTCGACATGCACATGGCACAAAAGGCAACATCAAAGGGAGACCGCAACAATAAGCTGCGTGTTTCATCAACAGGACAAAGGCCCTTGCGCCCGTCGGGCAAAAAGCCTTTGTGGAACAGGAAATAAGCGCACATTACCTCCATATATATCAAGTGAGATATAGGGCAACCGGTTAGCAGATCCGTAAATCCGCTAAAAGGGACGATGAGAAAAAAGATTGACTGAATACTCAGCCAATCTTTTTTATTAATACCCAATTTGATGATTTGAAAATTTGGTGATTTGATGATGGGGAGCCCGCCGACGCCAACACATCATCAAATTTTCAAATCACCAAATCATCAAATTGTTTAGTGTCGTTTGAAGTATTGTATTTCCTGCTCATGCTTCTTCGCAGCAGCAAGACTTGCAAATGTGCCCAGGTTACGGCGCTTGTTCGTCTTCGGGTCCTTCTTCCTGGAATAAATGCGGTATTCGCCGGATTTTAATTTGCGTATCATAATAACGTTTGCTGGTTAATCCGTTAATCCGTGAGCCGGTTTAATTTATTAAAGTGACTGAAGCTATTGAAGTCCCCAAGGATTAACTATTCAACCAATTAACGGATTAACGGATTATGCCCTTTGAGCATCATCGTCGTCATCATTGTCATCGTCCTCCTCCTCTTCTTCGTCGATGAATCCGTCCTGGGATAGTACCAATTCATCTGCCAGGGGATCATCTTCTGTTTCCTGGTCTTCGTTTTCCAGTATATCCTCTCCTTCGCGGCCGGCGGCATAGTTACTCGTATCCTTCAGGGGGTTGAGCTTGTCTTTATCGGTATTAGGGGTATTTTTTTTCATGCTGATGTTTTAGTATTAGTAAAACAAAACTGTGCCAGAGTTTAAAGTTAAAGGGACACAGGGAGCAGAAAGAGAAAACATGTCACCGTGCTCTCCGTGACCATCTCTGTGT
>DATHEH010000164.1:0-11692 GCA_035318685.1 Ferruginibacter sp. | reverse complement strand
ACGATACCAGGAAAAAGTTGCACCGGTAAGAATTTATAATGGGAGCCCGCTTATCAGTTATAAAGAAATTAACAGTGCTGAAGCATTGATGGAATTTACTTTTGCTGATGCCATCTATAAAATATCCCAAAATGAAAAGCCCCTGATAGCTTATGCCATAGGAAATGGTGAGCCTTCGCTTTATGAAGAGTCAGGCCCAGATTCTTTGCCGGTTAAGTTAAATACCTATGATCTTACCTATACCCTGAGGAAAGACTATACAGTATTTAATTTCAATCTTAAAACGCAACCCCTGGTCCCTGATACTTTTAAATTATTGATGATCGTTAAACCCACCCAGGAATTTAATGATGAAGAAAAACTAAAGATCGATCAGTTCGTAATGCGTGGGGGTAAACTATTGATGTTTATTGATAAGCTTAGTGCGGAAATGGATAGCCTGCAAATTAAAAATGAAGTGATAGCTTATGACAGGAACCTGCAATTAAATGATCTGCTCTTTAAATATGGCGCAAGAATTAATTCAGACCTGGTAATGGATATTCAAAGTGACCGCCTGCCTTTTGATGTTAATGGCAATGGCCAGTTTGAGTTTTTAAAATGGAACTATTTTCCCATTTTTTCAAGTAAATCCAATAATCCTGTAAATAAGAATTTGGGATTTGTGTCTGGCAGGTTTGTCAATTCTATTGATACCGTCGGCGGACGTGAAATTAAAAGTACGGTATTGTTAAGTACATCTGCAAATGGCAAAAAACTGGGAACACCGGCATTGATAACAGGAAAAGAGAATCAATCGGCACCCGATGATGCCAGTTTTAATGTACCTGATATCCCGGTGGCTTTGCTTTTAGAAGGAAGGTTCTCTTCTTTATTTAAGAACCGCCTGTCACAGGCTATGATGGATTCCCTCAATAAATACGGTGCTATTTATATGCAACAGTCGCTGAAAGATAATAAAATGATCATTGTAAGTGATGGGGATATGGTTTTAAACAACGTATATAAAGAGAATCCCCTTCCTATGGGGTTTAATCCATTTACAATAGGCTCCCAGTATGAGATGCAATTTTCAAACAGGGATTTTTTACAAAACAGCCTTGATTACCTGGTAAATCCTTCCGGCCTTTCCGAAGCGAAGGCTAAAGATTATACTTTACGGCTGCTGGACAAGAAAGAAGTAGAAGAAGGAAGAACTACATGGCAGATAATTAATATCGCAGCACCATTATTGCTGGTATCTTTATTCGGACTGGTATTTCAATGGACAAGAAAAAGAAAATACACGATAACAAAGAATGGATAAGACGCAGTTAATATATATCGTTTTTAGTGCTGTAATAGTTTTAGCGCTGGTCTTTGACCTGGGTATACTCAGCAAAAAGAATAAGGTCATCAGCTTAAAGGCCGCGTTGGTACAAACCATTTTTTGGGTGATGCTGTCTGTAGCGTTTTGTTTGTTTATCTGGTTCGAGGATGAGGGCGGTAATGGTAAGGAGGACGCCGTCGCTTATATCTCGGCCTATCTTTTGGAATGGTCCCTTTCCATCGACAATATTTTTGTGTTCATCATCATCTTTTCTTTTTTTAAAGTAGAAGAAAAGAATCATTCCAGGGTTTTGCTCCTGGGTATTTTAATGGCGATCGTTTTCCGGATCATATTCATTGCTCTGGGCAGCGAGCTGGTGGCAAGGTTCAGCTGGGTGATGTACATTTTTGGTATTTTCCTTTTATTCACAGGTATTAAAATGTTCAAAAGCGCTGACGAGCATGAATTTGATCCCGAAAAGAACTGGGCTTACCGCCTGATGAGGAAATTCATGCCCATAACCTACGATGAACCACACGGCCGCTTTATCATCAGGAAGAATAATAAAACTTTTTTTACAACACTGGCCATGGTGGTGATCATGCTGGGTCTCATTGACATTGTATTTGCTGTTGATTCCATACCTGCTGTTTTTTCCATCATCCCCGACCCGGAAAAAAAATTACTCATTTATTCCTCTAATATTTTTGCCGTGCTTGGTTTGCGGAGCCTGTTCTTTTTATTACGCGGAGCTGCCAGTAAATTTGATTACCTGCAACAGGGTATCGCCATTGTATTGATTTTCATTGGCGCTAAAATGCTGGTGGTGGAATGGGTGCACATCCCGGTTTGGATCTCTTTGCTGGTGATCGTGGTTTGTATAAGCGGGTCCATAGCTTATTCCATAAAATTTAATCCAAAGGATGTTCCTGAAGATCCGCATTTGAAAATATAAGCCTGATAATTTTTCTTGTATACACTAGCGCAAATAGCATCGGTTACCAGGGCCAAAGCATTCTTAAAAAATGAAGAGGCAACTATTGAGCATATCCTGCTTGATAGCCGTAAGCTGTTATTCCCGGCTGCCTCACTTTTTTTTGGGCTACCCGGACCAAGAAGGAACGGGAATTTATTCATACCTGAACTTTATAATAAAGGCGTTCGCTCTTTTGTAGTGGATGAAAGCTTTACAGGAGAAGAAATGGGGGTTTTACCTGGCGCTTCTTTTTTCCAGGTGCCCGATGTGCTACAGGCATTACAGTTGCTGACGGCTTTCCACCGGCAACAGTTCAATATTCCCGTGATCGGTATTACCGGCAGTAATGGCAAGACCATCGTAAAGGAATGGCTCTACCAGTTACTGCAAAATGATTTCAATATTGTTCGCAGTCCCAAAAGTTATAATTCACAGGTTGGTGTGCCGCTGAGTGTGTGGCAGATAAATGCGGAACATACACTGGGTATTTTTGAAGCCGGCATTTCGCAGGCCGATGAAATGCAAAAACTTGCTAAGGTCATTGCCCCTACCATCGGTGTTATCACTACTATTGGTGAGGCACACGGGGAAGGTTTTTTAAATATCCGCCAGAAGATAAATGAAAAATTAAAATTGTTTGTCAATAGTGAATTGCTGATCTATTGTTCCGATGACCCCGATATCAATGAAGCTGTAAATATTTTCAGATCCAATGTGCGCAGCGGGGATGATTTCGAGCTTTTCTCCTGGAGCAAAAAGGAATCGGCAACACTTCGTATCCTTTCTGTGGAGACTGCGAGTTTACAAACTACTATCACTGCCGAGTGGAAAGAGGTAGCATTCCCTTTTAGTATTCCATTTACTGATGACGCTTCTGTTGAAAATGCAATAACCTGTTGCTGCGTATTATTGCAGCTGGGCGTCGATCCCGGGTCAATTACAGAAAGGATGTTGCCATTACGCCCGGTGGAAATGCGGCTGGAACTTAAACAAGGCATCAATAATTGTTCTGTTATTAATGACAGTTATAGCGCCGATATAAATTCCCTTACCATTGCGCTGGATTTTTTGCAGCAGCAGCAACAGCATACGAAGCGAACCCTCATCCTAAGTGATATCTTACAATCTGGAAAGAGCAGCGGCGAACTTTATGCAGGTGTTGCAGACATATTAAGGCAAAAGAATATCAACCGCTTTATCGGCATCGGCCCCGAGATCAGTAAACAAAAAAATGCTTTTGCAGCTATTGCAGAAACGGTATTCTTTTCCTCTTCAGCAGAATTCAGGCAGCAGTTTCATACGCAGCATTTTCATGACGAGACCATCTTATTAAAAGGTGCAAGGGCATTTGAGTTTGAGCAGATCAGTCATTTACTGGAACAAAAAATACATCAAACCGTTTTAGAAATAAACCTGAATGCCATAACGCACAATTTAAATACCTACCAGCAACAGCTTAATGGAGGCGTTAAACTGATGGCAATGGTAAAAGCCTTTAGCTATGGCAGCGGCAGTTTCGAGATCGCTAACCTGCTGCAATTTCATAAAGTAGATTACCTGGCAGTTGCATATGCCGATGAAGGTGTGGAGTTGCGTAAAGCCGGCATTACTTTGCCCATTATGGTAATGAATGCGGAGGAAATCACTTTTGATGTTTTAGTACAATATAACCTGGAACCGGAATTGTTCTCATTCGCCATCTTATCTTCTTTCGAAAATTACCTCAAACAATCAGGCATAAATAATTACCCCGTACATATCAAACTGGATACGGGCATGCGGCGCCTGGGCTTTGAACAGAAATCCATCGATGAGCTATGTGATAAACTGTTATCAACAACTGCATTTAAGGTGCAATCTGTTTTCTCTCACCTTGCTGCGAGTGATTCTCCCATCCATGATGAATTCACCGCATCACAGGCATTCGCTTTTTTACAGGGCTGCGATCAGGTCAAAAAGGTGACCGGTTATTCTTTTATCCGCCACATTGCAAACACATCGGCAATAAACCGCCACAAAGACCTGCAATTGGATATGGTGCGTTTGGGTATTGGTTTATATGGTGTTGATCCGGAACCGGCAATGCAACAGCAACTGAAGAATGTCACTACTTTAAAGACCACGATCTCGCAAATAAAAAAAATAAAGGAAGGAGAAAGCATCGGCTATAGCCGTAAAGGGATTGCTGCAAGGGATTCTGTGATCGCTACGGTGCGCATTGGGTATGCCGATGGTTACCCGCGTTCACTCAGCAACGGCGTTGGAAAAATGTGGGTGAGTGGAAAGCTCGTACCCGTGATCGGTAATGTATGTATGGATATGACTATGCTGGATATTACCGGAATTGATGTTAATGAAGGCGATGAGGTGATCGTTTTTGGCGAAGAATTGCCGGTGAATGAAATGGCAAAATGGGCGCAGACCATCACTTATGAGATACTCACAGGCATTTCGCAACGTGTAAAAAGGGTTTATTATGAAGAATAGTTATAATAAAGTCAAAAGCTAAAAGTCCAAACCACAAATCCCAAACTCTCTTATCTTTGCGGCTCAATATGAAGGCAAAACACGTAACATTCATCATTTTATTAATTGTAATAGCCGACCAGGCGCTTAAGCTTTGGATCAAAACGCATTACCACCTTAACGAATCCCACAAGATGATAGGAAGCGGTTTCCAGCTTTATTTCGTCGAAAACCCAGGTATGGCATATGGCTGGAAATTCGGCGGCGACTGGGGCAAAATGGCGCTAACCATTTTTAGAATGGGAGCCGTGGTATTTGGTACCTGGTATCTTGCCAAAATAATCAGGGAAAAATACCACAAAGGTTTTATCATTTGTGCTTCGCTGGTATATGCAGGAGCGTTGGGCAACCTTATTGATTCATCTTTTTATGGAATGATATTCGACAAGGGGATGACGGTAGATCCTACCATTAAAGATTATGTTGGCTACAATGGCCTGGCCAGGTTTTCCAATAACGGGTATGCGGGTTTTTTACACGGCAATGTAGTGGACATGTTATACTTTCCTGTTATAAAGGGGCATTTTCCCTCCTGGGTACCGTTTTGGGGTGGCGATGACTTTGAATTCTTCCGCCCGATCTTCAATATTGCGGATGCATCCATTACTTCAGGTGTGATCAGCATCCTTGTTTTTCAAAAAAGGTTCTTTAAGCAGCGCAAAACAACTGAACAGCATCATACGGTGGAAACTGAGGCCCTGGTCAATGATGAGTCACAAGTTTCATAAAAATTACCCGGAGTATTAGTTTGTATGGCAAAATATTTGCAGCTACAATTGAAATTTTAAAGCAGCAGATCATCGATTTTAATAATCTTTTGTCATTGAAAATCCCTTAAGGTTGGAAAATTCCTGTTATTTTTGGGAAAACCCGGACTTTATAAGGGCTTTCCTCCGGGAAAGCTACAAACAACAACAAATGAAAAAATTATTTCCTGTTTTTTTTGCAGTAACCGTATTAATTGTTTTTTCCTGTACAAAGGAATATAGTCTGGAGAATGGCGATAATTCAGACAACAGCCAGATCGTGGGTGTGGATTGCCGTATCACTAAGATCTCCTACACCGATACCGCTACAGACGTGGGCATCGGTTCATTAAGTGCAGAAATCAACAGTACTGATGATGCAACTGTTATTACACTATTCGACAGCCTTTCCTCTACGATCGCATACAGGTCCATGCCCGTTCACTCAAATGATACCATATTCATAAACAGCAATGAGTACTTCGTGACAGACCCGGCGACCAAAAGGATCAAAAGATTACACGCCCTTGTAGATCCTACAGATCTTTCTTCTGTGCAATATGATGTAGACTATTTTTACAATGCATCAAATTTCCTGACCTCTAAATTTTATTCCTATACGAGCAACCCGGGAACCCCTTTTCGCCTGGTAACGTATACCTATTCAGGTGAAAACATCATAGGCATGTCGGCTACCGACCTGGCAAGTGGTGACCTGGAGACCGACGCGGTAATTAATTATTATACCAATATTTTACCCAAGCGGTATATATATGTTTTCCCGGATGAGACCAATTATTCGTTTTTCACCCAGTTCTATAATTTCGGACAAAAGCCTTCACACGCAATTAAAGATATGAAGGTGAGATATTATGATCCGGGTAATGTGGCGAGAGATTCATCGGTATCCACATTCACCAATTATATGATCAGCCGCGATAATTATGTATTGAGTGTATTCATGAATGGCGATGACCAGCCAAGCATCCCTGCTGCCGCGGGATTATTGAATTTTTCTTATAAATGTAAATAAGCTGATAATATTATTGAGAAAGCCTCCGTTTCTGCGGAGGCTTTTTTTATGCTGTTGTGTTTAATTTAATTTGCCCACCATATTTGCCGGAACAACCCATTCATCAAATTCTTCCGGCGTTACATAACCCAGTTTTACCGCCATCGCTTTTAAGGTGGTTCCTTCTTTATGTGCTTTCTGTGCTATCTCTGCAGCTTTGTAGTAACCGATCTTTGTATTGAGTGCGGTAACCAGCATCAGTGAATTATCTACGTGCTTTTTAATATTGGCTTCAATTGGTTCAAGCCCTGTTGCGCATTTATCATTGAATGATACGCATCCATCACCGATCAGCCGGGCACTATGTAAAAAATTACTGATCATTACCGGCTTAAAGACATTCAGTTCAAAATGGCCGTTACTGCCACCAATGCCAATGGTAACATCATTGCCCATAACCTGTGCGGCGATCATGGTCAGTGCCTCGCATTGTGTAGGATTTACTTTACCGGGCATGATGGACGATCCGGGCTCATTATCGGGTATGTGAATTTCGCCGATCCCGCTCCTGGGGCCCGATGATAACATGCGGATATCATTGGCGATCTTCATTAGACTTACGGCAACTGTCTTTAATGCGCCATGTGCTTCAACAATGGCATCATGCGCTGCCAATGCCTCAAACTTATTTTCAGCGGTGATGAAAGGAAGCCCCGTTAGTGTTGCAATATGTTTGGCAACATTTACATCATAATCTTTGGGGGTGTTGATACCTGTACCCACAGCTGTTCCCCCCAATGCGAGTTCGCTCAGGTGTGCCAGTGTATTTTTTATGGCTTTCAAACCATGATCGAGCTGAGAGACATAACCGCTGAATTCCTGTCCCACAGTTAATGGCGTTGCATCCATAAAATGTGTACGACCGATCTTCACCACCTGCATGAAGGCTTTGCTTTTTGCAGCTAAGGTATCCTTCAGCTTTTCAATGCCGGGGATCGTTGTTTCCATTAATATTTTATAAGCGGCAATGTGCATGGCAGTTGGAAAAGTATCATTACTCGATTGGGATTTATTTACATCATCATTAGGATGCAGGAACTTCTCTTTGTCACCGAGTTTGCCACCATTCAAAACATGGCCGCGGTAAGCGATCACCTCATTCACGTTCATATTGCTTTGTGTGCCGCTGCCGGTTTGCCATATCACTAAGGGAAACCAGGCATCCAGTTTCCCATCCAATATCTCATCACACACTTTACCGATGAGATCGGCTTTTTCTTTTGGTAAAACACCCGCATCAAAATTGGTGAGGGCTGCTGCTTTCTTTAAATAGGCGAATGCCCGTATGATCTCTTTGGGCATTTTATTGATGTCCTGGGCTATTTTAAAATTCTCGATGCTGCGCTGGGTCTGTGCGCCGTAATAAGCATCCACAGGCACTTTTACCTCGCCCATGGTGTCTTTTTCGATCCTGTATTCCATATAAGTTGGTGGGTTTTAAAACTGACGGGGTAAAGGTACGGCAGAGAAGCAAAATAGTAATGCACTAAATGAAGTGGTCGGTGGGGGATACCGACCACGCGGTTGCCCCGGTTGCTGTTCTCACCAACCGGGAGTAATAGTAATGCTTATGTTTTCTTTTTATATTGCAGTAAACATTGTTATGCCAAAACAATACCTACTCTTCTTGCTCTTCCTCCTTTCCTTTATTAATATTACAGCACAAGGTAAATTCGATTATAAAGTACCAACCGATATACTCGTACAAAAAAAATTAAAAGAATGGGGTGATCTGAAATTTGGGTTGATGATAACCTGGGGCCCCTACAGTCAATGGGGAGTGGTGGAAAGCTGGAGTCTTTGTCCCGAAGATGAGGACTGGTGTAAAAGAACAGGACCTTATGCAGGCAACTGGTACGAATATAAAAAGGCTTACGAGAATTTGCAGACCAGTTTCAACCCGGTAAAATTCAATCCCGGAAAATGGGCAGCTGCTGCCAAAGATGCGGGGATGCGGTATATGTTGGCGATGGCAAAACACCACGACGGCTTTTGCATGTTTGATACCAGGACCACGGACTATAAGATAACCAGCGCTAAAACACCATTCTCAAAAGATAAAAGAAGTGATGTAACGAAAGAGATATTAAATGCTTTCAGGAAGGAAGGCATGATGCCGGGTATTTATTTTTCAAAGCCTGACTGGCATACACCTGATTACTGGTGGAGTTATTTTCCACCCAAAGACAGGAACCCGACCTACGACACAAAAAAATATCCTGAGATATGGAAGCGCTTTCAAGACTTTACCTATACCCAGTTTGAAGAACTGATGAGCAATTATGGTAAGGTTGATATCCTCTGGCTGGATGGAGGCTGGGTGCGACCCTTCAGCAGCATCGACAGCTCGGTTAGCTGGCAAAGAACAATTCCTTACAACCAGGACATCGATATGCCAAAAATTGCAGCAATGGCCCGCAGTAAACAACCGGGTATGCTCATCGTTGACAGGACCGTTGCAGGGGAATATGAGAACTATCTTACCCCTGAAGCAATGATACCGAGTGACACCAACCCCATCCCCTGGGAAAGCTGCATGCCCATGTCTTCTTCATGGTCATACGTGCCCAATGCGAAAAATAAATCCGCCAATACATTAATTCATATGTTGTGCAATGCTGTAAGCAAGGGTGGCAATTTTTTATTGAATGTGGCACCGGGGCCTGACGGAGAGTGGGATGATTCCTCCTATTACCGCCTGAAAGAAATAGGTGCATGGATGAAAGTAAATGATGAAGCCATTTACGGAACCACATTTATCAAACCTTATAAGGAAGGAAAGTTTGTTTTTACAAAAAAGAACAATGATGTATATGCCATTTACCTGGCAGGTGAAAATGAAGAGATGCCGGAAAATATCAGGATCAGCAGTTTTCAAAAAAAGTCATCAACAAAGGTTTTTTTGTTGGGATATGGTAAACCATTGGCAACGGGTAATAATAATATCATTGATATTGTTATTCCCCAAAAACTACGAAGCGATCCCCCGGTTAAACATGCCTGGGTTTTTAAGATAACAGGCCAGTGATATAGTGCCATGAAGAAATTTGTCATTCTTATTAGTAGTGTTTTTTTTCATTTAAAGGCATGCTAACACACTATATCGTAAAATTCCTAAGTAAAAAACCTTGCTCTTTTCGTACTAATGCTCTTGGAAATCATTAACAATCAGTTTACATTTACTTTAGCATTCCTTTTATTTATCAAATCCCAATATTATGAAAAGAGTTATACTACTAACTTTTGTGTTAGCGTTAGTTTCGACTTTGGCCTTTTCGCAGGCAGATAAATTCTGGTCTGTGAACCATGAAAGCCGCAGTAATATTGTAACCCACAAAGCGGTCGAAAGGCTTACCTATCCTAAGGCGTTCAGGCTTTTTAATTTAAATACTGAGCCGTTAAGACAGGAATTATTTTCTATCGTTGGTAACCAGTCTTCCAAACATTCAACTATCATTTCCTTACCCAATGCTGATGGCCAGATCGAACAATTTGAAGTGTACGAAGCTTCCAATTTTGAACCGGCTTTACAGGCCCAATTCCCTGAGATCAGGGCTTATTCAGGTAAAGGTATCACTGATAAGAATGCTACTTTAAAACTGAGCATTTCTCCACAAGGTATACAAACCATGGTCTTCAGAACCGACAGGGAGAATGAATTCATAGAGCCTTATTCGCAGGATCATAAAGTATATTCTGTATACAGGTCTCACAGGGATAAAGGCAAATTGCCATGGACCTGCAGCACTGAAGAAAAGAAAATGGCTGATGACCTCAGTGCTAAGATCATAACTATAGATGCAGCAGGTACATCAACAGGGCAATTAAAAACAATGCGCCTTGCACAATCCTGTAACGGGGAATATGCCAATTGGTTTGGCGCCACAAGCTCTGCACAGGTAAACCTGGTCCTGGCTGCTTTCAATGCCACACTTACCCGTACCAATGGATGTTATGAAAGGGATCTTGCATTGCACCTCAACCTTATTGCCAATACAACAGCCGTTATTTATTATAACCCGTCAACGGATCCTTATACAACCATGTCAAACTGGAATAACCAGTTACAGACTACCCTGACTGCCAACGTTGGTGAAGCCAATTATGATATCGGGCATATGTTCGGCGCATCAGGCGGCGGTGGAAATGCAGGATGTATCGGTTGCGTTTGTGTGAATGGTTCAAAGGGAAGAGGTATAACTTCTCCTGCTGACGGCATTCCAATGGGTGATAATTTCGATATTGATTATGTAGCACATGAGGTAGGACACCAGTTAGGTGGTAACCACACTTTTTCCATGTCAAGCGAAGGAACAGGCGTAAATAAAGAAGTAGGTTCGGGTATTACCATTATGGGTTATGCAGGGATCACATCACAGGACGTAGCGCCACATTCTATTGATATCTTTCATGAAGCGACGATTGCACAGATACAGGCTAACCTGGCCACTAAAACCTGCCCGGTCAGTATTAATATAACAGCTAATAACGCTGCTCCTGTTATTGGAGCAGTCAGCAATTATACAATTCCAATCAGTACGCCATTTGCACTCACCGGCTCAGCTACTGACGCAAATGCCGGTGATGTATTGACTTATTGCTGGGAGCAAAATGATAATTCAACAACAACAGGAACAGGAAGTGTTGCAAGTCCGACTAAAGCTACCGGTCCAAACTGGTTATCATTTAGTCCTTCAACATCCGGAACAAGACTTTTCCCAAGATTATCAACTATCCTGGCAGGTTTAAATGTAACTCCTCCATTGCCAGGTGGTGATGCCGGTGCAAACATTGAAGCACTAAGTTCCGTTTCAAGAACATTGAATTTCAGGTTGACTGTAAGAGACAATAGTCCTTATGTTGCCGGTGTGAAAATTGGGCAAACTGCTTTTACAGATCTTGCTGTTACAGTTACCAATACTTCAGGACCGTTTGCAGTTACTGCGCCTAATACAGCAGTGACATGGCAGGCCGGTACCAATGCAACAGTTACCTGGAGCGTGAACGGTACCAATGCCGGATCAGTTAATTGTGCCAGCGTAAATATCTTATTATCTACCGAT